>DASQLJ010000078.1:0-12877 GCA_035630095.1 Longimicrobium sp. | reverse complement strand
ACGCCGGCGGCGGGACCGGGTGCGGAGCCGACGGGGCCGGGGTCGGGGCAGCCGGGGCAGTGGTGAGTCGAGGTGCGGGGGAGGATTGGGGCATGCCGCGGCGGCCCCCTCCCCCGGCCGGCCAACCAGGCATCCTCGCGTGAATTTGCGAGTGAACTCGCGGCCTCGCGGCTACAACGGCACACAGTCCGCCTTCGCGGACTTCAACCGCCGAAGGTGTGGGTGTTCGAAAACGAAAGCCTCGCGTGCGACGCGAGGCTTTCGGCGTTCGTGGATGGCACGCGATCCAGCGGGTGCGTCAGATGGGTTCGGGGGCGGCGACGGGGAGGGGGCGGCGGAACGACTTGCGGACGCGGACGCGCCACAGCCAGTAGAGCATCGCCACGAGCGGTGCGAGCACGGGGACAGCCAGCAGCCCGGGGATGCGGAGCGCCTCCGGGATCTTGTCCGCCTGGCCCAGGAAGAACGAAGCCGACGCGATCCACAGCGCGAAGCACATGCGCCACAGGTGCCGCGCGAGCCGGGCCGGGCCCCGAACGCCACCGGATCGTATCACCCGAACGTCGAAGAGGCCGGCCAGGAGCGCGACCGTGCCGAAGACGAGGAGCGAGCCGATCGGGACGCCGTCGCGCGCGGTCTCTCCCCTGGCGAGCGACGCGAGGCTCAGCGCGAAGCTGGTCACGCCGATGGACAGCGCCAGCACCATGGCGCCGAAATCCAGCCGGCGCGTGCCCTCGGTCGGGGGACGGACCGTGGTCAGCCCGGTGGTCACCAGGTACGCCGTGAGCAGGCCGGCGATCACCGAGATCTCGCCCCCGCCCCACGCCGCGATCGCCGAGCCGAGAATGCCCATCGTCACCATCGCGTAGACGAACACCACGCCGCTCCGGCGATGCAGCCCCGCCCCCTTGGCCGCGTACAGCGCCGCGAACCCCGCCACGATCCCCAGTCCACCCGCGGCGATGTGTACCATCAGCGTGATCGGCATGGCGATTCTCCCGGATCAGGACGCGTGTTCGTGTAAGTGTTTTCGCGGGCTCCCCGTCCCCGACTGGATCGAGCTCAGGCGGGGACGGTTGCTCTCGCAGGTCGGATCGGCCGTGCGCCCGGTCTCGATCTCCACTCCTCGACGTTCACGCCCCTCACGAGAAGCCAGAGGCAGAACGACAGCTCACCGACGAAGGCGGGGACCAGGATGGCGGGGAAGATCCGGCTCGCGAAGCCGGGGTCCACGATCAGCGCGAAGCTGTTGACCAGGTAGCACGCGCCGGCGACCTGCATGAGCACGCCGACGGTCCTGGGGAGATAGCCCGATTTGAAGATCAGGTATCCCAGGACGATGCATTCGCAGCCGAAGAAGATCAGGCTGATGCCGAAGCCGTGGCTGTACGAGGTGAGCGACAGGCTCGCCAGCGCGTAGAGCTGCTCCGGCTGGAGCGCCGCGAGGTACCCCGCGTTCCCCAGCGGAAACATCGCCGCGAGGAGCTGCTGCTCGTTGACCGCCTCGACCGCGATCGACACGAGGTTGAAGAACACCGCAAGCAGCGCGAGATCCCGGTTCACCGGCCTGAGCAGGACGTACAGGATCAGCGCCAGGACGGTCGTGCAGGCCAGCATGAAGAACTCGGAGGCGATGCCGAAGCGCCACAGCGGCTCCATCGACTGGAGATTGGCGGCCGTGGCGGCCGCATCCCCCGGCACGATCACCCGGTTCCGGATGTACGCCTCGCCGAACAGGCCGCCGGCGATGATCACCAGGTACAGCACGCCGCCGATCCTCGCGATCGATCGCGGCGCCGCGCCGGCCCTGGCCTCCTGCCGGTCGGCTCCATCCTCCACCCCGAGCCCGGCTGGCGGATCGGCGATCACGACCGTTCCCATGAGCTTCTCCCTCGGTTGATTGGATCGGTCGCGACGTGGAGATTTCGTCCGGTCCAGACGTGCCGTCCGCGCGTGGGGCCGGCCGGCGGCTGACCGGCCACACGCGATGCAGCTGGACCCGCTCAGCGCCGCGCGTTACGCGACGGGAGGGGGCGCATCACCTTCTCCATCACCATGCGCGCGGCGCGGCGGCCGATCTCTTCGCCGGCCAGGTTGGAGAAGCGGTAGTGCACGCCGCCGTAGATCCGCGAGTCCGACACCTGCCGCACCCACTCGTCCCAGCTCGGGAGCACCTGCACCACCGCGGTCGGCACCGACCCCGAGCTCACGCGGACGCCCCACGCCGGCCGCGGGCCCACCTCGGCCTTCATCACCTCGCCCAAGGCGGCGGCGACGGTGCAGTGGCCGCACGGGTACTCCGGGAAGTTCGGCGTGCCCAGGAGCGGCACCCACCCCGCGTCCGCCGCCGTCCCGTCGTTGCCGTCCGTCGCGGCGTTGCGGATCGCGGTGATCGGGCGCCAGAAGTTGTAGTGGAACTTGGCCTCGATCATCGCCAGCGCGGCGTCGTCGAACGCCATCTGGTAGACGGCGAACATGCGCGCGTTCTGCACCGGCTTGCGCCCCGGCGCCTCCGCGACGGCGCGCATGGACGGCGCGAGCTCGAACGACTGGCGGAAGCGCGCGATCAGCGTCTGCTGCGGGGTGCGCTCGGTGCTGGTGCGGCCGCCCACGCGCCGCACCTCCTCGGCGTCGCGCGCCCAGGTGGCGCTGGTGAGCGCGGGGGGCGGCGGGGGCCGCAGCGCGCTGGCGCTGCCGATCACCCACGGGCGGAAGGCCACCATGTACGGCTCGATCTGCGGCAGCGTGGTGGCGGTCCACTCGCCCGGCGTGGTGCGGGGGCGGTACGGCACGGGGGTGATGGCGGGATCGATCCCGCCCACCGCGATCGCCGCCGTCGCCGCCGCCTCGCCGATCAGCCGCCCGGCCTCGCGCGCGCGCTCGTCGGTGATCGCCGACATGGAGATGGCGTAGGTGTCGTCGATCGCCGTCTTCTGCGCCGGGAAGTGGTGCAGGAGGACGCGGTACGCCGCCGTCGCCGCGGCGGCGTCCTGCGAGGCCGTGGGGTCGCCCGCGGGGAAGCCGAGGAAGCTCTCGTAGCGCCGGTCGATCGCGTTCAGCGCCTCGAACATGGCGATCGAGGCGCGGGTCAGGGCGCGCTCCTGGTCGGGGGTGCGCGGGCTGCCGGCGGTGGCCGTCATGGGGTTCGCGAGCCGCGCGCCGAACTCCCACCAGTCGCACACCGTGTCCGCCGCCGCCGGCCGCGCGAAGATCATCGTCGCCACCGCGGCGATCCCGATTGCTGCTCTACGCATTGGTCTCTCCCATCCTCTTGATTGGTCGCGGTAGGAATCCGTCCGGGTCGCCATCCTGGCGGCTGGAGCGGACTTGAACGCGCTGGTGAGTCCCAACCTTTTGCAAGCGTGGCAATGAAGACCCGCAGCAGCGCACCAGCCGATCTGGTGATATACTATACTATAACACCATAGATATGCGCAAGCTTCGCGTGATCGGGGCGACGATCACGTGTCGGAATCATACCACTTTGCAGAGCTTCGTTCGGGAACGAAGATCCGAAAGGCCATGTCTCACGCAGAGCAGCAGAGGAACGGAGAACAACCAATCTTCTCTGCTGCTCTGCGTGAGATTCTTCAGTGCTGGATCCGGCTGAACCCGGATCAGATCGGCTCGCGGTACCGGCGCATGCGGATCGCCGCGGCGATGAAGACGGCGGCGAGCGCCAGCCCGATCCAGAGGCCCGGCGTGGCCAGGAACTTCCCGGGGTCCATCGTGCTCGGCGCGGAGAACGGCACGCTTTCCGGCACCCGGATCGCGAACGCCTCCTCGTACCAGCCGTGCACCCGGTGCTCCACCATCGCCGCCACGTGCATGGTGTTCATCGTGAGATACTCGATCACGCCGAGCGCGAGCAGCGGCAGGATGGCCCACAGCGCCGCCGTGCGCCGCGCCCACCCCGACACCAGCAGCAGAAAGCCGTGGATCGGCGCGTGCCACAGCGTCATCACCACCACGGCGTACAGCAGCGCCCCCCACAATTCGAAGAGCTGCAACGCGTTCCACCACGACGCGAGGCCCTGCCCCTGCACCAGCCGGGCGGCGATGCTCATCAGCAGCAGCGCGGTGTGCATCGCGCAGATCGCCGCGAAGGTGACCAGCGGCAGGATCACCAGCGGCACGATCGCCTTGGCGAGCACGGTGGTGCCGTCGGAGACGGGGAGCGACTTCCAGAAGAGGATGCTGCGGTCGCGGCGCTCGCTGCTCAGCGCGTCCAGGCAGTAGAACACCGCCACGATGAACGCGGTGAGCAGCATCAGCGACGCCGGGACGCGGTAGATGACGGTGACCGCCCCCGGGGCCAGCAACGGGTCGTTCGCCAGCATCCCCGGCATGTGGCTGGGCATGGTGACGGCGTGGACGAACATCGCGACCGCCGAGAACACCGCCACGCCCAGCGGCGCGCGGTGGATCGAGCGGTTCTCCCACAGCTCGCGCCGCACCGACCAGTACAGCGGCCGCGTGGGCGCCAGCCGCGCCGGCGCGGCCTCGCGCGCGTCCACCGGGGGATCGAGCACGACGGCGGAGGGCACGCTCATCGCGCGGCTCCCTGGTCGCGGCCGGCCGGCGTGTCCATCACCGCCACGAACACGTCGGCGATGCCGGGGGTGCGCACGTCGCCCACCGCCGCCAGCGCGTCGCGGTCGGCGCCGTCGAACAGCAGGATGCCGCGGCCGAAGAGCTGGCGCTCGTGCACCGGCCCCAGCGCGCGCGCCGCCGCGAGCCCGTCGGGGCGCACCATCACCTCCGCGAAGCGCGTCTCGAATTCCTCCATGCTGCACTGGAGCGCGATGCGGCCGTGGCTGAGGAACATGAGGTCGGTGAGCACGTCCTGGATCTCTTCCACCTGGTGCGTGGTGACCACGATGGTGCGGCTGCGGTCGAAGTAGTCGTTCAGCAGCGTGTCGTAGAACTGCTTGCGGTAGAGGAGGTCGAGGCCGAGCGTCGGCTCGTCGAGCACCAGCAGCCGCGCGTCGATGGCCATCACCAGCGCCAGGTGGAGCTGGGCCACCATCCCCTTCGACAGCTCCCTGAGCCCCTGTTTGGGCTGGACGTCGGTCCGGGCGAGGAACGCCTCGGCCCTGCCGCGGTCGAAGCGCGGGTGCACGCCGGCCACGTAGTCCAGCGCCTGCGAGACGCGCAGCCAACGCGGGAGCACCGCCACGTCGGAGACGAAGGAGACGTCGCGGGCGAGCCGGTCGCGCTCGCGCCACGGGTCGCGCCCCAGCACGGTGAGCTCGCCCTCGTAGCGGGTGAGGCCGAGGATGGCGTTGAGCGCGGTGGTCTTTCCCGCGCCGTTGGGGCCCACGAGGCCCAGGATGCGGCCCTCCTCGACGGTGAAGTCGATGCCGTCCAGCGCGACGGTGCCGCCGAAGGACTTGCGGAGCCCGCGTGCTTCGATGCATGCCATGGCGTCAGCGCTCCTCTGCGCGGTCCGGCGCGGATGCGGCGGCCGCGCCCGCCTCCAGCAGCTCCTCGGGCGTGAGCCCCAGCCGCTGGATGGTCGCGTGGATCCGGGGCCACTGCTCGGTGAGAAACTTCTCGCGCTCGGCCTGCAGCAGCAGCTCGCGCGCGCCGGGGTTGATGAACATCCCGCGGCCGCGCTTCGCCTCCACGAGCCGCTCGTCCACGAGCTGCTGGTAGCCTTTCAGGACCGTGAGATGGTTGACGCGGTAATCGGCCGCGACGGTGCGCACCGAGGGAAGCGGGTCGCCTTCCCGGAGCTCGCCGTCGAGGATCATCGCGGCCACCAGGTCGCGAAGCTGTCGATAGATCGGCTGACCGTCGTTCCACTCGCGATCCATCATCGATTCCAGATCACCCAACGAAAAAGGAGACCGGCGGCCGCCGCCACGGCCACGCCGGTGTACCGCCGGCCTTTCACCACCAGATTCCCGCACGCGCAATCAGCCGCCGGTTGGGTCCGGCTGCCCGGAGCGGGGAGGATACGTCCTTTGATCAGGGTGATATACTTACCTATACCACCTTGCCTCGCGCAAGGGTCCCGTTCCGTGCAGGTGATGGACGCATCGCGCGCCGACGCGTGAGGGATGCGCGCCCGGAGGGCCGGGAACGCGCCGGACCGCCCGCATCCTCGTCTCCGTCGAGACGAACCCTGGGCGGGCCGGCGTGGGCCCGGCTGCGTTGGGCACGGTTGTATCGTGCCCTACGCAGCGCGCAGCCCGGCCCCGCGCAGCGGGGACACGCCCAAAGTCCCGCCCTTCCCCCTCCGTTGCGCCGCCACGCCGTCCGCCTCAGCTTCCCGCCTCCACACGATAGCCAAGGTGAAGCGATGGCGGGGGCGTTGAAGATCGGGGTGGTGGACCAGTCGCCCGTGCGCACGGGGGGCTCGGGCGCGGACGCGGTGCGCGAGACGGTGGAACTGGCGCGGCGCTGCGAGGCGCTGGGGTTCTCGCGCTACTGGCTGGCCGAGCACCACAGCACCAACTCGTTCGCCGGCTCGGCGCCCGAGGTGCTGCTGCCGATGGTGGCGGCGGCCACGCGGCACATGCGCGTGGGCACCGGCGGCGTGCTGCTGACGCACTATTCGCCGTTCAAGGTGGCCGAGCAGTTCCGCATGCTGGACACGCTCTTTCCCGGGCGCATCGACCTGGGCGTGGGGCGCGCGCCGGGCGGCGACTCGCGCACCGTGCGGGCGCTGCAGTACGGCCGCGGCGCGCTGCCGATCGAGGCGTTTCCGCGGCAGGTGGAGGACCTGGTCGGCTGGCTGGGCAACACCTTCGACCGCTCCGCTCATCCCTGGGGCCGCGTCCGCGCCATGCCGCGCGGCGCGTCCCAGCCGGACGTGTGGCTGCTGGGCTCGGGCGGCGACAGCGGCTCGGTCGCGGCGGAGCTGGGCACCGGCTACTCGTTCGCGCAGTTCATCAGCGGGGTCGACGCCGCGCCGTTCGTGCGCGCGTACCGGGAGCGCTTCCGGCCCTCCGCGCAATTCGCGGAGCCACGGGCGAGCGTGGCGGTGGGCGTGATCTGCGCGGAGACGGCGGACGAGGCGCTGCGGCTGGCGAGCGGGGTGGAGCTGTGGCGCCGGCGGATCATGCGCGGCTGGGACCGCGGCATCCCCTCGCCCGACGACGCGCTGGCGGAGCTGGAGCCCGGCTGGGAACCGCCGCCGCTGGGCCAGGACGGCACCCGCCTGGTCACCGGCACGCCCGACGTGGTCCGCGCGGAGCTGCTGCGCATCGCGGAGCACTGCGGCGTGGAGGAGCTGATGGCGGTGACGGTGACGCACGACTTCGCCGCGCGCGTCCGCTCGCATGAGCTGCTGGCGGAGGCGATGGGGCTGGAGCCGCGTGGGGCGGAGGAGGCGTGAGGGGAGGCCGGCGATTCGCTGCGGGGGTTCGGGACGGGGCGGGGATCGATGCGTTTGGCAGGGATTGCCGAAAGGCGGCTGAAGCCGCGGCTGGAACAATGGGAAGCCTCGCAAACGGCGCGAGGCTGTGGGGGCGGCTTCGGTGTGGGACCGCGGGCGGGGCGTTTCGCGGGGGGCGTGCGGCGTGAGCGGGGAGATGGGACCAACGTCGGAGCGGCCGGGACTCGAGGTGAGTCCCGGCCGCTCGATGTGCGGGGCGGAGGCGCCGGCCGGCGTGGGGTGATGCTCCGGACTCGTTCCGCGCGGACGGCTCCGCGCGAGCTCATGGCTTCAACCGGAGGCCTGCCACGCCGGGACGGCGCCCCGCCCTTCGCACCGCACGCTAATCCGCCGCACCCGCCGCGTCAACGAAACGTTTGAGGGAGCGCCGCTTACGCCTCACCCGCGCGGCCGCAGGGTGGAATCGCGGCGAGCCGAATCAGCGCGCGCGGGGGCGGGCCGGCGGCGCGAGGCGGGCGCGGGCGTGCGGCGCGCTTCGCGGCCGGCGGTGACGGGCATCACGTTGTCTTCCAGCTCGCGGTCGATCAGCTTGTGCTCGGGGTCGATGCCGGCGCTGTCGGGCTGCTGGCTCACGATCATCCGCACCCGGTTGCGGCCGGCGCGCAGGCGGTACTTGGCGGTGTGGATCAGCCGTCCGCCGGCGTAGGCGCCCACGTCCACCATGTCGTTCACCGGCAGCTCGGTCTCGTTGCCCAGGCTGTCGGCGCGCACCTTCCTGGCCTCCACCGTGAGCGTCACCTCCCAGCGGTCGTCGTCCACCGTCCGTCCTTCGATGTAGCGCCAGGTGGCCGCGTGCGTGCGGTTGCCCCACAGCGTCACGTGCGCGAAGAGGTCGTCCACCACGGGCTTCAGCGAGTCGGGCGCGGCGTCGCGCAGGCGCCGCACCAGGTCGGCCGAGGTGGGGTACGGCGGCCCGCGGAAGCGCCACTCGTCCAGGAAGCCGCGCAGCGCCCCGTTCACCGCCGCCTCGCCGATGTAGTCGCGCAGCGCGTACATCGCCAGCGCGCCCTTGTTGTAGTGGATGTACTGCTGGTTCTCCACCAGCATCAGCGGCTTCTCGGCGCGCCGCTCGCCGCCGCGGCCGCGCAGGTACTGGTCGAGCTCGAAGCGCAGGAAGCGCCCGATCTTCTCGCGCCCGAAACGCTTCTCCATCACCATCAGCGCGGTGTACTCGGCCAGCGTCTCGCTGAGCATGGCGGCGCCCTGCACGTCGGCCGGGACCACCTGGTGCCCCCACCACTGGTGCGCCACCTCGTGCGCGGTCACGAAGAACGGGTAGTCGATGTCGTTGGGCCGCACGCGGGCGATGAAGCCGATCGCCTCGCTGTAGGGGATGGTGTTGTCGAAGCTCTGCGCGAAGGTGCCGTAGCGCGGGAACTCCAGGATGCGCACCTGCCGGTGCTGGTAGGGGCCGAACTCGCGCGTGCAGTACTCCAGCGCCGCCTTCGTCCCGCCGATCATCCGCGCCACGTTGTACTCGTGCCCAGGGTGGTGGTACACCTCGATCGCCACGTTCCGCCAGCGGTCGTGCCGCACGTCGTAGCGGCCGGAGAGGAAGGCGTAGAAGTCCAGGATCGGCGCGTCCATCACGTAGTGGAAGTAGCGCCGCCCCCCCTCGGTCCACGTCCGCCGCAGGTACCCGGGCGCCACCGCCGTCTGCGTGCCCACGGTGCCCACGGTCACGTCGAAGGCGATCCAGTCGGCGTCGCTGGAGACGAAGTTCCGCTGGGCGGCGCGCGCGTCGCCCAGCGGCGCGGCGCGCGGGCGCCGGGGGAGGCCGTGCTTCGCGCGGTCGCCCTCGTCCGTCATCTCCCCCTCGGCGTTGTAGCCGATGTGCGGGAGGAGCTGGCTGTTGAAGAAGGTGCCGTTGCCCACCACCGGCTGGTACTGCGGCTCGTTGGGGAAGCCGCGGGTGACGTGCGACACGTCGAAGTGCAGCCGCATCGAATCCCCCGCCGCCAGCGGCGCCCGCAGGCGGAAGACGTAGTAGCCGCGCGCGCTGTCGGCCAGCACGCGGCGCGCGGGGCGGTCGGGGGCGAGCCGGCGGATGCGCAGCGTGTTGGGGAGGTCCACGTGCAGCGAGTCGATCGGCCCGCCGGTGCGGTTGGTGAGCGTGTACTGGCCGCGCAGCCGCAGGTCGCGCGTGTCCGGGTAGATGTCCACGTTCAGCCGGGCGGCGGTGACCCGCGGCTGCGGCGCCCATTCGAAGCGCTTGTAGCGGTGCTCGTAGCTCGCGGTGACCGCCTTCGACCGGTCGCGCGTCTCGTAGTCGTTGAGAACGTTGGTGTTGTAGTAGATGAAGCCGCCGGTGGCGCCCACCAGCGCGAGCGCCGCCGCGGCGCCCAGCGCCAGCGCGGGCGAGAGCCGCCGGCGCACCTGGCGCACGCGGCGGCTCAAGCCCGCCTCCTGCCCGCGCACCCACAGCAGCCGCGCGGCGATCATCATCAGCACGCCCACGCCGGTCCAGTACAGCGCGTACCACACCCACGCCCCCGGCACGTGGCCGAAGCCGTTCATGTCTGAGTACACGAGCTGGGGCGAGCCGCCGTACTGCAGCAGGTTGTGGTCGATCCCAGCCAGGTAGTTCACCAGCCCCTGCCCCACGAACACCAGGATCACCGCCAGGTGCCCCACGTACTTGTGGTTCACCAGCGTCTGCACCAGCACCGCCAGGAAGATGAAGGGCAGGTAGTCGCCGATCAGCCCGAAGACGAAGAGCGCGCGCAGGTACAGCCAGGGCTCGAAGCGCGTGTAGCCGTACGCCGCCTGGATGGTGATCCCCGTGATCATCGCCGCGGCCTGCAGCGCGGCCACGATGGCGATCAGCGCCACCACCTTGGCCGTGAACGGCACCCAGGTGGGCACCGGGAGCGAGTCGTGGATCCCCGCCGCGCGGCTCTCGCGCTCGTTCCACACCAGCTCGCCGGCGTAGAAGGTGACGATGATCACCGTGAACAGCCCGAAGCCCATGTTCAGCAGGTCCACCACCTCGTAGGTCACCGGGTAGGTGCGGGTGCCGTAGATCACGCCCATCTGCGTGCTCAGCAGCATCACCAGCGACACGCAGAGGCTCACCAGCACGGTGAACCAGACGTTCGCCACCACCTCGCGCAGCGAGCGCCGCGTTTCGCCCGCGAGCTGGCGCAGCCGCGCGCCCGCGCCGAACGAGCGCCGCGCGGCGGGCACGCTCAGCGGCGCGGGGCGCGCGTCCCCCGGCCCCCCGGGCTGCCAGCGCGGCGCGCGCCCGAAGTCCGACGTCTGGCGGAAGCGGAAGGCGCTCGCGCCCAGCGCGAACACCGCCGCGCCGATGCCGGCCCACAGCAGGCGGTTGAGGACGATCCCGGCGTCCAGCGGGATGTGCGCGGCGTTCAGCTCCGACACCGTCCAGTAGCGCGTCGCCAGCGCCACCGCCGAGAAGGCGAAGGGGTCCGCCAGCCGCGACAGCCACACGTCGTCGATCGCGGTGATGAACGCGCTCGCGACCGACCATCCCACCAGCAGCACCATCCCCCCGACGTAGGTGGGGAGCATCTTCCGCGTGAGCGCCGTGAGCGTCACGAAGATGGCGGCGGTGAACAGCAGGTTGGGGAGGACGAACACGCCGAGGGGGATGAGGTAGTCGAGCGGGTGGAACGGTCCCACGCGGCCCTGGTCGATGGTGGGCCAGAGCGTGGCGGCGAGGATGCCGGGCACGCACCCCAGGAACACCAGCGCGTTGGCCGCAACCGCGCCCAGCCAGCGCCCGGCCAGGTACTGCGCCGGGCGGATCGGCGTGGTGAAGAACAGCGGGTACGCGCCCGTCTGGAAGTCGCGGTAGACGGCGTTGCCCGCGAGCGCGGCGGTCACCGGGACGCTGAGGATCGCCAGCACCTGCAGCAGCGTGGCGATGGCGTGCGGCGAGTTGACCAGCAGGATCGCGTCGCCGCTGTCGCCCGAGGTGAACGCGCCGCCCTGCCCGCCGACCCACGTGAAGGCGATCAGCGCGAACATCACGAAGTACACCCAGGTGGCCACGCGCCGGAGTTGCGTGCGCAGCTCGAACGCCGCCAGCCGCAGCACGCTCCTCACGCCGCCCCCCCGCGCTCCCCGTCGCCCCGGTCCGGCGGCCGGCGGGCCCCCGGCTCGCCGAACACCGGCATGTGCGCCGCCCCCGGCCCGCGCGTCTCCGGCCGCGACTCCGCCTCGGTCGATGCCGGCGGCGCGGACGGGGGAGGAGCGGGCGGCGGCGGAGCGGGCGGTGGTGGTGGTGGTGGTGGGGCTGGAGACGTCGGGGGATGCGCAGGCGTCGCGACCGCTTCGGCGTGATCGGACGGACGGCGCTCACGGTCGATCGGATGCGGCGCGTCAGGGCGTGCGAAAGGCGCGTCGCGGATGATGGTCCCGGTCGACGGTGGGGCAGACGCGGGTGCGGGCTCCTCGCCCATCACGCGGTTGACGAAGGCCGGTGGAGGTGGACGGTCGGCGGACGCGTCGGCGGGCGGCGGGGCGATGGAAATCCCCCGGATGGCGGTGAAGTAGACGTCCTTGAGGTCCGGCTCCACGGGCTCGAAGCTGGGGTCGGGGCGCGCGTCGGCGTGCACGTGGATCACCGTGCGGCCGCCCACCAGCGTGGTGGAGATGACGGGGAGCGCCTGCTCGAAGCCCGGCAGCTCGGCGCGCTCCACCTGGCGCCGCCAGACGCGGCCGCGCATCGCCTCCACCGCGCCCGCCGGCTCGCCCTCCAGCAGGATGCGCCCGCCGGCGATGATGGCCATGCGCGTGCACAGCTCGCTCACGTCCTCCACGATGTGCGTGGAGAGGATGACCACCGCGTTCTCGCCCAGCTCGCTCAGCAGGTTCAGAAAGCGCGCGCGCTCCGCGGGATCCAGCCCCGCCGTGGGCTCGTCCACGATGATGAGCCGCGGGTTGCCGATGAGCGCCACCGCGATCCCGAACCGCTGCCGCATCCCCCCGCTGAAGCTGCCCAGCCTCTGCTTGCGCGCGTTGTAGAGGTTGGTCTGCTGCAGCAGCGCGTCCACCGTCTCGCGCCGCTCGCGGCGGTCGGTGAGCCCCTTGAGCAGGCCGAAGTGGTCGAGCATGTCCTCGGCGCTCACCCGCGGGTACAGCCCGAACTCCTGCGGCAGGTACCCCAGCGTGCGCCGCACCGCCTCGTGGTCGCGCAGCACGTCGATCTCCCCCAGCCGCGCCGTGCCGGACTCGGCCTCCTGCAGGGTGGCCAGGATGCGCATCAGCGTGCTCTTCCCCGCCCCGTTGGGACCCAGCAGCCCGAACAGCCCGCGGGGAATGGTGAGCGAAACGTCGCGCAGGGCGACCACCCCGTTGGGGTACGTCTTCCAGAGGTGCTCGATGACGAGTTCCACGTGCGTTCGCGCGGGAGTGGACGGGGCGAAGGACGGACGCAGGGAAGGTCGTGGACGGGGGATCATGATGCAACCGCAGAAATCAAAAACGGCAATCTCTCACGGAGGTCAC
>DASQLJ010000077.1:0-7405 GCA_035630095.1 Longimicrobium sp. | reverse complement strand
GAGGCGGCGGTGGTCCCAGTGCCAGTATTCGCGCGCCCGGTCCTCGCGCGAGCGGATGGCGGGGTCCTGCAGGGTGGCGGCGCGGGCGAAGTCGATCGGCACGCGCAGCAGCGCCCAGCCGCCGGGGCGCAGCACGCGGTGCAGCTCGCGCATGGCGCGCGCATCCTCGTCGATGTGCTCCAGCACGTCCACGCACAGCACCGCGTCGAAGCTGCCGTCGGCGAAGGGGAGCGCGGTGATGTCGGCCACCCGCATCGCGTTGCCGGGATCCAGGTCCACGCTCAGGTAGTCGATGGTGGGCGCGCGGCGCAGGCGCGGCTCCATCCACGGCTCGGGCGCGAAGTGGAGCATGCGGTGCGGCCGCGAGAACAGCTCGGTGCGCTCGTGCAGGAAGCGCCAGATCAGCCGGTGGCGCTCCACCGCGCCGCAGCCGGGGCACTGCGCGTGCTCGCGCCGCACCACCTCGCCGAAGGGGAGGAAGCGGGTGAAATCGCCGCCACAGACGGGGCAGTGCACGCCCGCGCCGCGCCAGCGCCGGCCGATGGCACGCTGCCGCGCCGCGCGCAGGCGCATGCGCAGGGCGCGCGGAACCAGCCGTCTCAGGGTTCGTCGGATCACCGGGCGGGGCGGCAAGGGAGTGGACGGATCGATCGCGGGCGGCCGCGCCGCCGGGCGCGTGAAGGTGACGGTGCGCGGCCGGGTTCGTCAACCACCCGCGCGGGTGCGGGCCGCCACTTTCGCGCGGGGGGCGCGCCGTGCATTATCACCGCCGTCCAAAACCACTTACGCCGGGGCAACAGGAGGCCAAGATCGCCAGCAAGTGGAGCATCGACGACTCCCGCGACCTGTACAACATCGAGGGGTGGGGGATCGGGTACTTCGGCGTGAACGAGAAGGGGCACGTGACGGTGCACCCCACCCGCGACGAGACGCGCGGGATCGACCTGTACGAGTTCGCCGTGGACCTGCAGGCGCAGGGGATCGGGATGCCGCTGCTGCTGCGCTTCAGCGACATCCTGCGCACGCGCGTGCAGACGCTGTCGGAGAAGTTCGGCAACGCCATCCGCGAGTTCGAGTACGAGGGCGGCTACACCACCGTCTACCCGATCAAGGTGAACCAGCAGCGCCACGTGGTGGAGGAGATCGCCGAGTACGGGCGGCCCTACGGCGTGGGGCTGGAGGTGGGGAGCAAGCCCGAGCTGATGGCGGTGCTGGCGCTCACCGAGCGCTCCGACCACCTGATCGTGTGCAACGGCTACAAGGACGAGGAGTACGTGCGCCTGGCGCTGATGGGCCAGCGCCTGGGCCACGCCGTGCTGATCGTGGTGGAGAAGATCAGCGAGGTGGACACCATCCTTCGCGTGGCCGACGAGATGGAGATCGAGCCCACGCTCGGCGTCCGCATCAAGCTCTCCACCGCCGGCTCGGGGAAGTGGAGCGAGAGCGCGGGGGAGAAGAGCAAGTTCGGCCTCAACTCGGCGCAGCTGGTGAAGGTGCTCGAGAAGCTGGAGGCGGCCGGCCGGCTGGGGATCCTCCAGCTCATCCACTTCCACCTGGGCTCGCAGATCCCCGACATCCGCAACATCAAGCTGGGGATGGCCGAGGTGGCGCGGTACTACGTGGAGCTGCGCCAGCTGGGGGTGGACGTGCGCTACGTGGACGTGGGCGGCGGGCTGGGGGTGGACTACGACGGGAGCCGCTCGGTGCGCCAGGCCAGCGTGAACTACTCGATCCAGGAGTACGCCAACGACATCATCTACTCGCTGGCCGAGGCCGCGCGCGAGAACGAGGTGCCGATGCCGCACGTGATCAGCGAGAGCGGGCGCGCGCTCACCGCGCACCACGCGCTGCTGCTGATCAACGTGATCGACCTGGAGACGCAGGCGCCCGACCCGGTGACCGAGGTGGGCGACGACGAGCACCCGCTGGTGCAGGAGCTGGCCGCCACCTACCGCCAGGTGGGCGGGCGCGACCTGGCCGCGGTGGACGTGCGCAACCTGCGCGAGGTGTACCACGACGCCGCGTTCGCCAAGGAGCAGACGCAGCAGCACTTCAACGCGGGCACCATGACGCTGCGCGAGCGCGCGGCGGCCGAGCGGATCTGGCTGGCGATCATGAACCGCGTGTCGGTGCTGGCCGCGCGCGACCCCGACGAGTACGAGGACATCATCCCCGAGCTCGAGGCGGTGCTGATCGACCGCTACTTCTGCAACTTCTCGCTCTTCCAGAGCCTCCCCGACAGCTGGGCGATCGACCAGCTCTTCCCCATCATGCCGATCCACCGGCTGAACGAGGAGCCCACGCGCCGCGGCACGCTGCAGGACATGACCTGCGACAGCGACGGCAAGATCGACCACTTCACCGGGTGGCGGAAGGCCAAGCCCAGCCTGGAGCTGCACCCGTTCCGGCCCGAGGAGCCGTACATCCTGGGGATCTTCCTGACCGGCGCCTACCAGGAGATCCTGGGCGACCTGCACAACCTGTTCGGCGACACCAACGCCGTGCACGTGCGCCTGAGCGACGACGGCTACGAGATCGGCGACCTGGTGCACGGCGACACGGTGACCGAGGTGCTGAACTACGTGCAGTTCAGCGCGCAGGACCTGGTCGCCACCTTCCGCCGCAAGGTGCAGAACGCCAAGCTCAAGCGCGCCGAGGCGAACACCTTCATCGCGGACTACGTGGCCGGGCTGGACGGGTATACGTATCTCGAGGAGTAGCGCCTGCGCGGTCGGCGGGCGCCCTCGACAGGCGCGTGAGTGCGCGACTGCGTGAGTGCGCTTCCGGGCGGAGTGATATGACGAGTCGCGGCATTCAACGGGCGGGGCCTCCAGGCTCCGCCCGTTCCTCGTTTCCCGCACGGACGGTTCAGCCCCGCGCCGTAACGCACTGCGCACTCACGCACTCGCGCACCTGTTCCGCCGTTGAAACCCGCGGCGCGCCCAGCCGTATGGTATCTCGCAAGCGTAAATCCGGGCACCCGGAAACCCCTGTCCCCGACCACCGAGTTCCGAACCATGGCGAGCTATCGCAATCCCGGCACGGCCGCGGTCCTGAGCCTGCTGATCCCCGGTCTGGGGCAGCTCTACAACGGCAAGATCCTGCGCGCCCTCTTCTGGTTCATCATCACCCCCGGCCTGTGGATCGGCACGGGCGGGCTGCTGGGGTGGGTCTGCCACGTGATCAGCGCCTGGACCGCCCACAGCTACGCCAGGGCGCACCCGTACAGCGACTGATCTTCACCCATCCCGACATGCGACGAGGGGCGCGCCATCCGTGGCGCGCCCCTCGTCGTTTCGTGCTCCCACCGTCTCGTGCTCCCGCGGTCGACTCGGCCGTCGCTACCCCCGCAGCGCGTCGTGCACGGCGGCGATCACGGGCGGGGCGATCCTGGCGGCGGGGCCGTCCACCAGCGCGCCGGCGGCCTTCACGTGGCCGCCGCCGCCGAACTTGCGGGCCAGCCGGTTCACGTCGGCGTGGCCGTTGGAGCGGAAGGAGATCTTGGTCTTCCCCTCGTCGGTCTCGCGGAAGAGGAGCGCCACCTCGGTGCCGGCGATCGAGCGCGCGTGCTCGATCAGCCCGTCGAAGTCCTCGCCGTCGGCGTTCAGCCGGTCCGCGGTCTCGCGGGTGACGATCATCCACGCCAGCCCCACCTCCTCGTCGAACTGCAGCGTGGAGAGCGCCTCGCGCAGCAGCTCCAGCCGGCGCAGCGGCGCGGTGGCGAAGAGGCGGCGGTACACCACCTCGGGGTCGATCCCCCGGCCCAGCAGGTCGGCGGCCACGGCGTGCGCGCGCGGCGTGGTGTTGCTGTAGCGGAAGCTCCCGGTGTCGCTCACCAGCGCCACGTACGCCCCCAGCGCCGCCGACGACGGCACCTCGTCGCCGCTCACGGTGATCAGGTCGAACACCATCTCCCCCGTGGCCGAGGCCGACGGGTCCTGCACGGCGGTGTCGCCCACCACCTCGCGGCCGGCGGGGTGGTGGTCCACCACCAGCGTGCGCGCCCGCGGCAGGCGCGGGGCCAGGTCGCCCACGCGCTGCGGCTCGCTGGTGTCCAGCACCAGGAACAGGTCGGCGTCGTCCAGCGCGGCCTCGGCCTCGGGGGTGCCCAGCTCGGCCACCACGTCCTGCCGGTGCAGCAGGAAGCGGAAGGTCTGGGGGAACTCGGTGGGGTTCACGATGGTGGCCTCCACCCCCTGCTCCTCCAGCCACGCCGCCACCGCCGCCTCCGAGCCGCACCCGTCGCCGTCGGCGTTCACGTGCGTGGTCAGCACCACGTGCCGCGCGCCCAGCAGGCGCTGCGCCACGCGCCGCAGCGTGAACGAGCGGGAGTCGGGTACGTCCAGCAGGCCGGGCGTGTGCGCCATCGTGGGGATCGTTCGATCGGTTTGGGAGGCGAAGCAACGGGATGCTACGCGCCGCGCCCCCAACGCGCAATCCGGAAGCTGTCCTGTTTCATCGTGGAGGGTCCCGCGTCCCATCGGCGGGGCGGGAGGGGGCCGACCGGTGGTGGGGATGCGGTCCGTTCGCGTGTCCATGGTTGCAACGGCGGTTTGGGCGTGTTCGGCGCTGGGGCGCCGAACCGGGCTGCGCGCTGCGTAGGGCACGATACCGCCGTGCCCAACGCAGCCGGGCCCACGGCGGCGGACCGGCACCGCCGCGGAACCTCGGCATCCGCGCGCCGCCGCCGCGTTCCCGGCCCTCCGGGCGCGCATCCCTCACGCTCCGGCGCATCCACTGGCACTTTCTCGGCCCCGGCGAAGTAACTACGTCCGCGTGGTCATCTCCGTCACCATCCGCGTCACCCACGGCCGCCGCTCGACCCGGGGACCCGATCCGCATCCCCCGTGATCGAAATCCCCGGCGGAGGCGCCGCGCGGAGGGTGGAAGGCGCGGAAACACCTGGATCGTCCGCGCGGCGGGACGGGGGATCGTCCACCCGGCGGGACGGCGCGTGGCGGCGCGTGGACCGGGGGCGGGCGCCGATCGCCGCCGCGGCGCGGGGAGACGGCGACGCCGAAGGCGCCACCGGGCGCGGCGCGCGCTTGACGGAGCGGCCGCAACGCCCCAGTTTGCTTGCCTTTCCGATCCGTCACCCGCCCGATGCGCCGCGCAGGCGGTTTTGCGCCATGCCTTCCAGCCACGCTCCGCTCCCGACCCCATGACCCGGCTCGGCGCAGCACGGCCCGTGCAGCGGTTCGAACAGACCCTCGACGGGTCCCCTTCGCGGGACCATCCGCGGCGCGCCGCACCAGTGCGGCGCCCGGCCACCCCCATGGCGGACGGAACCCCGCCTCCGCCTCCACAGGAGACTCCATGAGCCTATTCGCTCGCAAGTCCATCGACGAACTGCGGCAGGACGCGTTCGCCGAGGGCGAGCACTCGCTGAAACGCTCGCTGTCGGCGAGCAACCTGGTGCTGCTGGGCATCGGCGCCATCATCGGCGCGGGCATCTTCGTGCTCACCGGCACGGCCGCGGCCCTGTACGCGGGCCCGGCGATCTGGATCTCCTTCGTGGTGGCGGGGCTGGGCTGCCTCTTCGCCGGGCTGTGCTACGCCGAGTTCGCGGCCATGATCCCCATCGCGGGGAGCGCCTACACCTACGGCTACGCCACGCTGGGCGAGCTCATCGCCTGGATCATCGGGTGGGACCTCATCCTCGAGTACCTCTTCGGCGCCTCCACGGTGGCCGTGGGGTGGTCGGGGTACTTCACCGCCTTCCTGGGCGAGCTGGGGATCACCATCCCCGCGGCGATCTCCAACGCGCCCTTCGCGCTGGTGGAGGGGGAGATCCAGCGCACCGGCGCGTTCATGAACCTGCCGGCGGTGGTGCTGGTGCTGCTGATGACCTGCCTCCTGGTGGTGGGGATCCAGGAGTCGGCGCGCTTCAACAACGTCATCGTGTACGTGAAGGTCGCCATCGTGCTGCTGGTGATCGGCTTCGGCTTCCAGTACGTGGACACGGCCAACTGGAGCCCGATGATCCCGGAGAACACGGGCGAGTTCGGCAAGTACGGCATCAGCGGCATCGTGCGCGGCGCCGCGGTGGTGTTCTTCGCCTACATCGGCTTCGACGCGGTGTCCACGGCGGCGCAGGAGGCGAAGAACCCCCAGCGCGACATGCCGATCGGGATGCTGGGCTCGCTGGCCATCTGCACCGTGCTGTACATCGCGATGGCGCTGGTGATGACCGGCATGGTGAGCTACACCAAGCTGAACGTGCCCCACCCGGTGTTCGTGGCCATCAACGCGGCCCCCGCGCTGCACTGGCTCACCTACCTGATCAACGTGGGCGCGATCGCCGGCCTGGCGTCGGTGGTGCTGGTGATGCTCATGGGCCAGCCGCGCATCTTCTACTCGATGGCGCGCGACGGCCTCCTCCCCCCGGTGTTCGGCAAGGTGCACCCGCGCTTCCGCACCCCGTGGATCACCACCATCATCACCGGCGTGGTGGCGGCGGTGGTCGCCGGGCTCTTCCCGATCGGCGTGCTGGGCGAGCTGGTGTCGATCGGCACCCTGCTGGCCTTCGTGATCGTGTGCGGCGGCGTGATCTACCTGCGCTACAAGGAGCCCAACCGCGAGCGCCCGTTCAAGACCCCGCTGGTCCCGCTGGTGCCGATCCTGGGCATCGCCATCTGCGGCTACATGATGGCCTCGCTCCCGGGCGACACCTGGATCCGCCTGGGCGTGTGGATGCTGATCGGCCTGGTCATCTACTTCGCGTACAGCCGCAGCCACAGCGTGCTGGGGCGCACCGGGCACTCGTCGCACGGCGACCGCAACCCGCCCCCGGGCGACAGCTACACCGAGTCGCGCTGACCCACGGCGCACGACGAGACTGGAAGCCCCGGCCCGCCCCCTCGGCGGGCCGGGGCTTTTTCCGGCTCGGCCGAAAAGATGCGGGGGGACTGGCGAAAACCCGCCCGTCCTGTATCTTCACGGGCCTCGCGGCACAGGCCGGACCGCATCCGGCCGCCGGGCCGCGGGGCGGACCATCCTGTGTCGTGCGCCCCCTTCGGCAAGCGAGGTGAGGGCGCACCGGGCTTTTCGCGTTTCTGCCAACGTCCATGACACCCATTATTCTCTACATCGCTCCCGTCCTCGGCGTGTTGGCCCTCGGCTACACCTTCTGGCGCTCGGGGTGGGTCATCCGGCAGGAAGCCGGCAACGAGACCATGCGCGAGATCGCCGGCCACATCGCGGCCGGCGCGCGCGCCTTCCTCTTCGCCGAGTACCGCGTGCTCGCCATCTTCGCCTTGATCGCGATGGTGGGCCTGTACTTCCTGGGCAGCGCCAGCGAGCACTCGCACCCGCTGATCGTGGTGTCGTTCCTGATCGGCGCGCTCTTCTCGGTGGCCGCCGGGTGGATCGGGATGAACATCGCCACCAAGGCCAACGTGCGCAC
>DASQLJ010000076.1:0-3876 GCA_035630095.1 Longimicrobium sp. | reverse complement strand
CGCCGTTGAAGTCCGCGAAGGCGGACTGCGTGCCGTTGTAGCCGCGAGTTCACTCGCATATTCCGCCCGCCACCGCACCAGGGTCATCGGCCCGTGGTCTGGTGGTGCGACGCCGCCGCGAGCTCACCGAACGGAGACGCGACCCCATGGCCGTGCTGCACCTGCTGGGCACCGGCGCCGCGCTGAGCGACGCCCGCCGCACCACCACCATGCTGGCCTTCGAGCACGGCGGCCGAACGCTGGTGGTGGACTGCGGGGGCGACGTCGTGCAGCGCCTGCAGGTGTCCGGAATCCCCCTGGAGAGCATCGAGGGGATGATCGTCACGCACGAGCACGCCGACCACGTGGGCGGCTTCGCGCTGTTCATGGAGAAGATGTGGCTCGCCGGGCGCCGCGAGCCGATCCCGGTGTACGGCATCGAGCCCGCCCTGGCGCAGGCGCGGCGCACCTGGGAAGGCTTCGACACCAGCGAGTGGAAGGACGTGCCCGAGATCCAGTGGAAGACCTTCGCCCACCGCGCCGGCGAGCAGGTGCTGCGCAACGAGCGCTGGCACGTGACCGCCACGCCGGGGATCCACCCCGTGCCGGTGGTGGGGCTGCGGGTGGAAGCCGCGGGCGCCGGGATCGTCGCCTACTCGTGCGACACCGCGCGCTCGGCGGCGATCGTGGAGCTGGCGAAGGGCGCCGACATCCTGGTGCACGAGGCGCAGAAGGCCGCGGCGCGCGGGGTGCACACCAGCTACGACGAGGCCGCGCGCTCCGCCTTCGAGGCCGGCGTGCGGCGCCTGATCCTGGTGCACCTGCCGCCGGGGGTGGAGGAAGCGGACCTGGAAGACGCGCGGAAGGTGTTCGCGCACACCGGGCTGGGGGAAGACGGGGGACGCCATGAGTTCTGATCGGAAGATTCGGATCACTCTCGCCGCGCTGGCACTGGTGGCGGGGTGCCGCACCGTGGCGGAGACGCCCGCCGCGGCCGCGGGGCCAGGTCCCGCACCAGCCCGGGCGGCAGCCGGGGCGCCCGGGTGCAACCTCCCCGCGGGCGCGGACCTGGTGGACGTGACCCTCGTGGCCCCCGGCATCCGTACCGACATCCGCTACGCGACCGCGAACAACTTCACCGGCCGCGCGCTGCCGGGCTACGAGTCGCCCCGCGCGCTGCTGCGCCCGGCGGCGGCGCGCGCGCTGGGGCGGGTGCAGGCGCGGCTGCGTGGCCAGGGGGTGGGATTGAAGGTGTTCGACGCCTACCGGCCGATCCGCGCCACGCAGGCGATGGTGGAGTGGGCGGGGCGCACCGGCAACGGCTGGGTGCTGGAGCAGGGCTACGTGGCGCGCTACAGCGGCCACAACCGCGGCAACACGGTGGACCTGACGCTGGTGGAGCTGGCGACCGGGCGCGAGCTGGAGATGGGGACGGCGTACGACACCTTCTCCGAGGCCGCGCACCCCGCCAACGCCACCGGCCAGGTGCTGGAGCACCGCATGCGCCTGGCGCGCGCCATGGCCGCCGAGGGCTTCCAGCCCTACGACAAGGAGTGGTGGCACTTCCGCCTCGCGGGCGACGCCGAGCCGCTGGACTACCCCATCGCCTGCTTCCCGTAGTCACGCGCGCCGAGGGGCGGCGTTGACGCGCCCGCGGAATCATTGTAAACTAAAGGGATAACGATACATAGCGGCGGCTTCCCGCCGCCGATTCCCGCCGGACCATCCCGAGAACGATGCGGCGCGTCCGCGTCCCGATCCCAATGGCCATGACCATCAAGAGCTCGACCCTGATAGCGGCGTGCGTCGCCGCCGCCGCGCTCGCCGCCAGCCCGGCCGCCGCGCAGACCGACACCGCCAGCGCCGCGCCCGTCGCTGCCCCGGCCGCCGCGGCCGTCCCGGCAGCGGCTGCCGCCGCCGCGCCGGCCCCGCGCCCGCGCCGCAACCGCAACGAGATCACGCGCGCCGAGATGGTGGAGAAGGGCGCCCGCAACGTGTACGACGGCATCCGGATGATCCGCGGCTCGTGGCTGCGCGCGTCGCGCGCGCTGAGCTCCAGCACGCAGCAGAACCCGGTGGTGGCGGTGTACCGCGACGGCTCGCTGGCCGGCGGCACCGGCGTGCTGCGCGACATGGCGGTGGAGAGCGTCGCCAAGGTGGAATACGTCGAGCCCAACGAGGCCGTGCAGCGCTTCGGCACGCAGGCCGCCGGCGGGGCCCTGGTGGTGAGCACCGGCCACTGATCGCCCCCACGCACCCGATGATGCCAGAGCGGCCCCGGTCATCCGACCGGGGCCGCTTTGCGTTTCATACGGATCCCACGAACTCCGTTCCGCGAGCGGATTGCGTGAGGGATTCGCGCCCGGAGGGCCGAGACGCCGGCGCGCCCGCGTCCGGCGACGTGGGAACGAGCAGGGCCATGGCGCGACGGCGGCTCGGCGCCGTTGGCAACGGCGGTATCGTTGCCTACGGCGCGCGAAGCCCGGCCCGGAGCGCAGCGGAGGGACACGCCCGCATCCCGCGCTTGTGTCCCGGGCCCCGGCACCAGCTTTTCGCACTCCGTATCACACCCTATCCCCTGCGTCACCGCGCGCGGCGAGGTCGCCGACCCGTACGTTCGTGTCCTGGAAAATCGTTACGACACTGCTCGGAATACGTCTTCGTCGGCAAGCAGGCCTTCCGCTTCGGCGTACGGCATGAACTCGCGCCGGAACTGCTGGAAACGGAAGAGCGTCAGTGGCCGGCGGATGGCATCACGCACGACGTCGCTTCGGCTACGCCCGGTTGCCCTGCAGTAGTCGTCCAGGGTTCGTTCCAGCTCGTCATCCAGGCGGATCGTCAGCGGCATCTCGATCTCCTCGGCAGAAAGACGTACTACAAGCTGGTAGATGTCGAAGAAGCGGCGCACAACCGCGCCGAAGCCCAGCGTTCACCAGCGCGGGTCGCTCGCCAGCAGCGCCTCGGCCTGGTCGGGGGGGACGGGCTCGGAGAAGAGGAAGCCCTGCGCGAAGTCGCAGCCGAGCGCGCGCAGCGCCTGGAGCTGCTCGACCGTCTCCACGCCCTCGGCCACCACCGCCACCCCCAGGTTCCGCGCCAGCCCCACGATCGCCTGCACGAGCTGCGCGTTGCGCCGGTCGAACTCCATCCCCGACACGAAGCTGCGGTCGATCTTCAGCTCGTCGATCGGGAAGCGGTGCAGGTAGCCGAGCGACGAGTAGCCGGTGCCGAAGTCGTCCATGCACAGCACCACGCCCAGCTCGCGCAGCCGCGCCAGGATCGACTGGCCCGGCTCGGCGTGCTGCAGGATCACGCTCTCGGTGATCTCGAAGTGCATCACTCCCGGCGCGATCCCGCAGTCGCGCAGCGAGCGCTCGGCGTGGTCGGCCAGGTCGGCCTGCGTGAACTGCGCGGCGCTCAGGTTCACGGCCATGCGCAGCGGGCGGCCGGGGAAGGCGTCGGCCCACCGCCTGGCCTGGCCGCACGCCGCCTCGATCACCCAGCGCCCCAGGGGGTGGATCAGCCCCATCTCCTCGACCACGGGGATGAAGAGGGTGGGCGACACCCAGCCGCGCTCGGGATGGCGCCAGCGCAGCAGCGCCTCCACTCCCTCGATGCGCCCGCCCTCCACCCGCACCAGCGGCTGGTAGTGCAGCTCGAACTCCCCGCGCTCCAGAGCCCGCCGCAGGTCGGTCTCCAGCTGCAGCCGCTGGATCGCCTCGGCGTGCATGGCGCGGTCGAACACCTCGTAGCGGTTCTTCCCCAGCACCTTGGCGCGCGAGAGCGCCGCGTCGGCGTTGCGCAGCAGCTCCTCGGGGTCCTCGGCGCCGTGCGTGCTCACCGCGATCCCCATGCTGGCCGAGGTGAACACCTCGTGGCGCTCCAGGGTGAACGGGGCGG
>DASQLJ010000075.1:0-6705 GCA_035630095.1 Longimicrobium sp. | reverse complement strand
CTGGGAGGTGAGAAATACTTCGGGGTCACGGTCCGACGGCGAACCAGAAGAATTTCCGGCCCCTCTGTTCAGGTGCCTGATAGAAACCCTCGCCTACGCCGCCTGAGAAAGGCCAAAGTCGAGCTGAGGGCGACCACCCGGCGTCCCGACTACGCGGATGGCCGCAGCCCGAAGGATCCATACTCGACGGAGCGCTACGGCCGAGGTGTCGCATCGACGTGTTATAGATCCTTCGGCCTGCAAGCTTCAGCGCGGCCGCGGCGAGGCGTGGTCGGCCTCAGGATGACACCGTCCGGGTTCGCACAGTCAATCGCGCGAGTCGCCTTCCCTGCCAGAGACGATCGGTGTTATCGCGCCGTGGCGACCATCCGCAGCCCCGTGGGGCGCAGCGTGATCAGCGGCTGCCTCCCCACCTCCACGCCGGGGGCGTGGCGCAGCGTCCAGCGCTGGGCGAGGGTGGCGAGCACCAGGATCCCCTCGGTCCACGCGAAGCCCTCGCCGATGCACTTGCGCGGCCCGCCGCCGAAGGGGAAGTAGGCGAAGCGCGGCTGCTCGGCCTCGCGCTCGGGCGTCCAGCGGTCGGGGTCGAAGCGCTCGGCGTCGGGCCACCAGCGCGGGTCGCGGTGCATCAGCCAGGGGCTCACCAGGATCACGCTCCCCGCGCGGATGCGGTATCCACCCGCGTCGAAATCCTCCAGCGGCTCCCGGCCGATCGTCCACGCCGGGGGATACAGGCGCATCGACTCGGCGAGCACGGCGCGCGTGCAGGGGAGGCGCGGCAGGTCGTCGGCGACCGGGGCGCGGCCGGCGAGGGCGGCGTCGAGCTCGGCGTGCAGCGCACGCTCGGCGTCGGGGTGGCGGGCGAGGAGGTGCCAGGTCCAGCTCAGCGCGTTGGCGGTGGTCTCGTGGCCGGCCAGGAAGAGGGTGAGCGCCTCGTCGCGGAGCTGCAGGTCGGTCATCCCCCCGCCGTCGCCCTCCTCGTCGCGCGCGGCGAGGAGCATCGACAGCAGGTCGCCGCGGTCCTCGGCGCTGGCGCGGCGCGCGGCGATCATGCGGTAGATGGTGGCGTCCAGCCGTTCCGACGCGCGGCGCACGCGCAGCGTGGTGGGGAGCGGGAGCCTGTCGAGGATGGGGCCCAGCGGGTTGGTGAGGCGCTTGAACGCCTCCAGCGCGTGCGTCAGCGCGCGGCCGATCTCGTCGGCCTCGGCCTGCACGTCGGCGCCGAACAGCGTCTTGCCGGCGATCGCCAGCGTCAGGCGGTTCATCTCGCGCGTCAGCTCCATCTCCACCCCGGCGCGCCAGCCGTCCGCCGTCTCCGCGGCGAAGGCCACCATCTGGTCGCCCAGCGCGGCGATGCGCTCGCGGTGGAAGGCGGGCTGCGCCAGGCGGCGCTGGCGCAGGTGGTGCTCGCCCTCGCTGGTCAGCAGCCCATGGCCCAGGACCACGCGGGCGCGCTGCAGCGCCTTGCTCTTGATGAAGTTGCGGTGCCGCGTGACCAGCACGTCGCGCACCAGCTCCGGGTGGGCCAGCAGGTACACGCGCCGCCGGCCGAAGCGCCAGCGCGACACGTCGCCGTGCTCGCGGTGCACGCGCTCGATGAAGGCGATCGGGTCGCGGCGGAAGGCCGCCAGCGCGGCCAGCGGAAAGCCGCGGCGCGGGCCGGGCGGCTCGGGGAGGCGCGCGGCGGCGCGCGCCGAGCCGCCCGGGGGCGAGACGGCCCCGCCGCTCACCCCGCTACCGCGCGCAGCAGGCGCGGATGCCGGTGCCGATGCGGCCCCAGCGCGCGGCGGTGAGGAAGTGCGGGAACGGCGTGTCGCGGCCCTTGTCCACGCTGAAGTAGATGAACAGCGGCTTGCCGCGGATCACCTCGCGCGGGATGAAGCCCATGAAGCGCGAATCCAGCGACTCCTCGCGGTTGTCGCCCATCATCCAGTAGTGCCCCCTCGGCACCACCAGCGGGCCCCAGTTGTCGCGCGTGGGGCGGTAGGTGCGCTTGTCCACCGTGGGGAGGAGCGCGGGGAGGTGGGTGTGGTAGCCGTAGCGCTCGGGGATCACCTCCGGCGGCACGCCGCCGCGCCCGTCCCAGCCGATCTCGCCGTCGGGGTTGCCCTGGCGCTGCACGTAGGGCTCGCGCAGCGGCTTGCCGTTGCGCCACACCGTGCCGTTCTTCCCCTCCAGCGTGTCGCCGGGGATGCCGATCACCCGCTTCACCACGTCTTCCTGCGGGTTGTTGTACGTCGGGCGGAAGACGGCGATCTCGCCCGCGTGCGGGTCGCGGAAGGCCGGCAGCCGCGTGTCGATCAGCGGCAGGCGCGCGCCGAAGATGGCGTTGTTGGCCATCAGGTAGTCGCCCACCAGCAGCGTCTGCTCCATGCTGTTGGAGGGGATGCTGTACGCCTGCACCACGAAGGTACGAATCACCAGGAACAGGAGCAGCGCCGCGCCGATGGACTTGGCCCACTCGACCAGCTCGTTCCTGGGCGGCTGGTCGGGGGTGCGCTTGGCGGAGGACTTCGGCTCGGCCGTGCCCCGGGTGCGGGAGGTCGACACTGTGCTCATGCGTTACGGGGTATGGCCCGCCCGGCCGGGCACGGGCGGCGCCCGCGGGTTCACGGCTCTGGCTGGATGGGTGGGGTCGCGAAATATCCGCCCGGCGGCGGGTGCGCACAAGCCGGGCGGCGGGGGAGAGTACGCCCGGGCGCGGGGAAAGGTTTCCGAACCAGCTCGGGCTCTCACACCGCGACCCGCGACACACACCTTTCTCTCATTGTGAGGTAACGAAGCGAAGCGGCGGACGAAAGGAAGGTCAGGCGCTACCTTTGAGATGGTTATGCCAGCCCACTCTTGTATTGCTGCACCCACTCAGCAACAATTCTCGGGAGTTGCTCAACCACTTCAGATCCAAACAACACCTCTGTCACGAGTCCCATATGCAGCATGTCGACGATGCGGCACAGGTATGACCGCCCTTTACCCCACCACGTGCGATGTGAATCGGCAATCAACAAGTGGTGGACCCTGCGTTGCTCGCTTGCCCAAAGCTCTTCCAATTCCATCCCATCAAGCTGAGTCTCGTATACGCCGTCCGCTATGCGACTCCCGAATGAGGTCGTATGGTAGTATTCCTTGATTTCCCATATCGCGATCGGATCTACCGGTCCAGGGAAAGCGCCATCAACTCGGCGCGAGAGAGTACGAAGTGGGGCACCATTATACGTCATGGTAGTCAGTTGCTTCGGGTCATAATCGACCGGGAGCCCTCCAGAATGCCTTTCGAGCAGCATGTTTACCACCGCCGTAAGGTATGCCGGGCCAGACTTGTCTCCCTTCTGCTTGTTCTTCGGGATTGGGCAGCGAGGCTTGCATTCGGAGTACAGCTTCTCGTAAAGCACTTTAGCTTCGGCAACATCCATGAGTCGCGGCCGCACGTACAGATTCAGTACCGCGGCGCGGTGCTCGAAGTATTTAACGAGTTGCTGTCCCAGAGCAGTGGGTTGTCCATCGGTCAGAACGTGATCCGTCACCAGCCCAGCTTTTCCCAACCCCTTCGATATGTCTTTTAACGTATGGACCTTGACCTGACCACCCCGGTCGGCATAGCCATTCGCCTGACTAATCGTCCGTACGTTGGCCCAAAACGACTTCGGCTGATTCAGAAATCTCGGATCCGCCTTCATCGGCTCCCTTTCTAATCGATTGTTCAAACCGTCGCACGAACTCACCGAGCGGTACGCCGCAAGCCTCTGAGAATGCCCGGAGTTCGATCAGGTCGAGTCGGCGCTCTCCGGATTCGGCTTTACTTACGAGGGGTTGACGCACACCGAGCTTCGCTGCGACATCCCGCTGCCGAAGCCCAGCTTCGAGCCGGATCTCGCGGATCAACGCTCGCAATGCCGCTCTGGCTCGCCCGTTTTGCATCTGGTCATGGGGAGAGGATCTACCTAGCGCCGACAGGAGCGTAGCGTGATCTTGCAAAAATTCCAAAACAGAATACATTGAGACGCTCATTCATCACTCGAACGGGGAAGGCAAATGGACACAACAGTGGTCCAGATGGATCTCACTGAAACGACCGGGCGAACGAGCTATCACTCGTATCCGCCTTTTAAGATGCAATTACTGAAGTGGATCGGAAACAAGCAGCGGTTCGCTCACGAGATCGCGAGTTATTTTCCCGCTCGTTTCGGAACCTACTACGAGCCCTTCCTGGGAAGCGGTGCTGTACTAGGAACCTTGGCTCCGAAGCGCGCGGTGGCATCTGACGTTATAGGCCCTCTCGTCGAGTTATGGCGCACCTTGGCCGCCGACCCAGAGCAGGTAAAGGCTTGGTACACAGAACGCTGGAATGAGATGCATGGTGGAGACAAGGTGGAGATCTACAAGCGGATCAAAGGGTCGTATAATGCCTGTCCGAATCCGGCAGATTTCTTGTTTCTTACGAGGGCCTGCTACGGAGGTGTGGTGCGGTTCAGGCGTGATGGGTACATCAGTACCCCTTGCGGTGCTCATCACCCAATTCCACCGGAAAGCTTTGCCGATCGTGTAGATATATGGCATGCGCGAACTAAAGGGGCTGAGTTCGTACATAGTGATTTTGAGCAGGTGATGGATCAAGCGCAGGCGGGTGATGTAGTCTATTGTGACCCGCCCTATTCGGACACGCAGGCAATTCTTTACGGGGCCCAAGCGTTTTCGCTGGAGCGCCTGTTCAGGGTGATCCGACGGTGCAAGGAGCGTGGTGTTTACGTGCTTCTCAGCATTGATGGAAGCAAGCAATCAGGCGACAAGTTGTGCAACATTCCAATCCCCAATGGGCTTTTTGAAGAAGAAGCTCTGGTAAATTGCGGACGATCGATGCTACGGCGGTTTCAGATGCGCGGTGAGAGTTTAGAACGTGAGGTCGTAAACGATCGTCTGTTGTTGACCTTCTGAGAACTTCTGTAAACGCCTACTACCGCAAGGGCGAAGCTTACGTTCTGGCGGGGACTTCACGTTTGTGGTGAACTCGATGAAGGGCGCCGAATTACCGGGTGAACTAACGGTCCAGCGGCCTCCCCGAGATCCGAAGCTGGTTCGACGATCTCGGTGGGGGGCCCCTGCTACACAGAGTACCATCCCGAGGCGGCCTACTGGAAGACGGATAGAGCCTCAACCCCACCGAGCCTCCCATCGGTTGCGGGTCACCTCCGGCACATGCCCGCTTGCGGCCACAGGTAAAAGACCACCACCTGAGTCACGCGCTCCGGCGGCGGACGTCCCTCGGCATGCACCGACGCACTATTAAACACTTATCTGCACCGATTCATCCGCCATCTCGAGTCACCTCGAGACAGGCGCGCCGACCATCGCGCTCGCCTCCCCCGGCCGGCGCTTCTTCCGCGTGCTCAGGACGCCGGCGGAAACGAGGGCGACGACGAGCGCGACGGGGAGCGGCTCCAGGAAGGTGATCGCGGCGTTGATGGCCGGGTTGTCGTACATCTCCGCGAACTCGGCCATCTCGGCCTGCTTCCGGGCCATCTCCTCCGGCGTCGCGCCGTCCGCGCGCGCCTTCTCCAGCATGTGCGCCTGCATCCTGGCCGCGTAGCCGGGGGCGATCTTGAAGTAGATCACCTCCCACGTGGCCACGTAGCACACCGACGCCACCCCCGCGATCAGCGCGCCCACCAGGAACGCGCGGCCGAAGCGCACCGTGCCGCCCGCCACGTTGTCGCGGTACGAGCGCACGCCGAAGAAGATCAGCAGGAAGGCGATGACCATCGACGTGTAGCCGAAGATCATCCCGCGGTCGAAACCGAGCGCGTCCTGGAGCGGGATCGCGATCAGCAGCATCGCCGAGAGGATGCCGCCGGCGATCAGGCCGAAGGTGAGTACGATCTTCTTCATCGGATCCAATCCTGTTCAACGGGGGAAGGTGCGGGTGACCGGCTGCCAGTCTGCCGCTTCCACCCGCCTTCCGCGTCACCCGAACGGGTGATTCATCGGCCAAAACCGTGGAAATCATCCTTTCAGGGGATGAGCCCCGCCTCCTTCGCGCGCTGCACTGCCTGCGTGCGCCGCCGCGCCGAGAGCTTGTCGAAGAGCCGGGCGGCGTGCGTCTTCACGGTGTTCTCGCTCACGAACAGCCGCTCGGCGATCTCGCGGTTGCTGAGCCCGGCCGCCATCGCCTCGAGGATCTCGAGCTCGCGCGGCGTGATGCCGAGCTGCTTCAGCCGCGCCTCGTCGCGCGCGAACGGATCCGCAGCCCGCGCGCGCACGGGGACCGGCACCTCCACGTGCACGGGCACCTCGCGCACCACCACCGTCTCGCGCGACCGCGTGAGCTTGAGGCCGAGCCAGATCCCGAGCCCCGAGAAGAGCAGCGCCACGATCCCGCCGTAGATCTCGAGCGAGTGCTCGATCACCAGGAAGCGGTACTCGACCAGCTTGAGCAGGGCGATCAGCACGCCGCCCAATATCCCGTAGATGAGAACGGTCTTCTTCACGTGAGCGGCGGATGGTGCACGTGCATCGGGAGCGGGGGACGTCCGGATAGGATGCAGCGTCCACGCGAAGAAGAACAGGGCAGCCGCGGTGCCGCGGCTGCCCTGTCGTTTTCGTGTTCCGTGCGCGGGCCGCCGGTCAGTTCCCCAGCGCCTCGTTCAGCAGGTCGGCCAGGCGATACCCGGCCAGTGCCACGCGCGGCTCGGCGGCCTGGAACGCCGCCTG
>DASQLJ010000074.1:0-5381 GCA_035630095.1 Longimicrobium sp. | reverse complement strand
CTGTGGATGGCCGAGGAGGACGGGCGGATCGCCGGCGGCCTCACCTACGCCACCGCGCTCTTCGAGCGGGCGACGGCGGAGCGGTTCGTGGGCTACCTCCGCCGCGCGCTGGCGGCGATGGCGGCGGACGAGGGCGGCCGCGTGGACGGCATCGACCTCCTCCCGTCCTCCGAGCGCGCGCGGGTGCTGCACGAGTGGAACCGCACGGAGACGGCGTACCCGTCCACCGCCTGCATCCACCAGCTCTTCGAAGCCCAGGCCGCGCGGACGCCGGACGACGCCGCGGTAGAGTTCGGCTGGGAGCTGCTGACCTACGCCGAGCTGAACGCGCGGGCGAACCGGCTGGCGCACTTCCTGGCCGCGCGCGGCGTGGGCCCGGACGTCCGCGTCGCCCTCTGCGCCGAGCGGGGGCTGGAGATGGTGGTGGGGCTGCTGGCGGTGCTGAAGGCCGGCGGCGCCTACGTCCCCCTCGACCCGGCGTACCCGGAAGACCGGCTGCGCTACATGCTGGCGGACAGCCGGCCGGCGCTGCTGCTCACCCAGTCGTCGCTCGCGGAGCGGTTCGCGGAGTCCGACCTCCCCGTCCTCGCGCTGGACGCGGACTCGGCGCTGTGGACGAGCCAGCCGGAAACGAACCCGGACGATCGCGGCCTGACGCCCGATCACCTGGCGTACGTCATCTACACCTCCGGGTCGACCGGCCAGCCCAAGGGGGTGATGAACCTGCACCGCGGCCTGGTCAACCGCCTCGCCTGGGGCCAGCAGGCGTGGGCCCTGGGCGGGGACGACGCGGTGCTGCTGAAGACGTCGCTCAGCTTCGACGGGCTGGTGCGCGAGCTGTTCTGGCCGCTGATCGCCGGCGCCCGCGTGGTCGTCGCGCGGCCGGAGGGGCACCGCGACCCCGTCTACCTGCTGGACACCATCCGCCGCGCCGGCATCACGACGTTGAACCTCGTCCCCTCCCTCCTGCAGGTGCTGGTGGAGGAGCCGGGGATGGAGAGCTGCCGCGGGCTGAAGCGCGTGCTGTGCGGCGGCGAGGCGCTCTCCGGGGCGCTGCTGGCGCGGGTGCACGAGCGGCTCCCCTGGATCGAGGTCCACAACCTCTACGGCCCCTCCGAGGCCGCCACGGCCGCCGTCGCGCTCCGCTGCACGGGGGACGGGACGAAGGCGAGCGTGCCGATCGGCCGGCCCGTGGGCAACACGCGGCTCTACGTGCTGGACGCCGCGGGGGAGCCGGCGCCGGTGGGCGTGGCGGGCGAGCTGTACGTCGGCGGCGCGGGGGTGGCGCGCGGATACGAGGGGCGGCCGGAGATGACGGCCGAGCGCTTCGTCGCCGACCCGTTCGGCGGCGAGGCGGGCGCGCGGATGTACAGGACGGGGGACCTGGCGCGCTGGCTGGCGGATGGGACGGTGGAGTTCGTGGGCCGCAACGACGCGCAGGTGAAGATCCGCGGCTACCGCGTGGAGCCGGCCGAGATCGAGGCGCGGCTGCTGGAGCACCCCGACGTGCGCGACGCCGCGGTGCTGGCGCGCGAGGACGTCCCCGGCGACCGGCGCCTGGTGGCCTACGTGGTCGGCGGCGCGGCGGCGACCGCGGAAACGCTGCGCGCGCACCTCGGCCACCTCCTCCCCGAGTACATGGTCCCCGCGGCGTACGTGCGCCTGGACGCGCTGCCGCTGACGCCGAACGGGAAGGTGGACCGCCGCGCGCTCCCGGTCCCCGAGGGCGACGCCTACGTCACCCGCGGCTACGAGACGCCGGTGGGGGAGACGGAGGCCGCCGTGGCCGGGATCTGGGCCGGGGTGCTGGGCGTGGACCGGGTGGGCCGGTGGGACCACTTCTTCGAGCTGGGTGGCCACTCGCTGCTGGCGGTGCAGGTCGTCTCGCGCGTGCGCCACGCGCTGCAGGTGGAGGTGGCGCTGGGCGACCTCTTCGTCCGCCCCGTGCTGCGCGACTTCGCCCGCGAGCTGGACACGGCGGCGCGCGCGGCGCTCCCCCCGATCGAGACCGGCGCGCGCGGCGACCATCCGCTGTCGTTCGCGCAGCGGAGGCTCTGGTTCCTGGCCCAGCTCGGCGGCGCGGGGAGCGCGTACCACATCCCCAGCCGCGTGCGCATGAAGGGCGCGCTGGACGGCGATGCCCTGCGGCGCGCGCTGGAGCGCGTGGTCGCGCGCCACGAGGCGCTGCGGACGGTGTTCGTGCTGGTGGACGGCGAGCCCGAGCAGCGCATCCTGCCGGAGGAGGCGAGCGGCTTCGCGCTGCGCGTTCGCGACCTCGCCGGCCATCCCGACGCGGACGCCGAGCTGCGCGCGCTGATGGTGGCCGAAGCCGGCACGCCCTTCGACCTGGCACGCGGCCCGCTGGTCCGCGCCTGCCTGGTGCGGCTGGCCGAGGACGACCACGTGCTGCTGCTGACGCTGCACCACATCGTCTCCGACGGCTGGTCGACGGGGCTGCTCTTCCGCGAGGTGAGCGCGCTGTACGGGGCGTTCAGCCGCGGCGAGCGCGACTCGCTCGCCCCGCTGCCGATCCAGTACGCCGACTACGCCGCGTGGCAGCGGCGCTGGGTGGAGGGCGAGGTGCTGCGCGAGCAGGCGGAGTACTGGACGCGCACCTTCGCCGGCGCGCCGGAGCTGCTGGCGCTCCCCACCGACCGCGCGCGGCCGGCCGAGCAGGACCACGCCGGCGCCTCCGTCGCGCTGGAGCTGGACGAGGCGCTGACCGCGGCGCTCAAGGCGCTGAGCCGCCGGCAGGGGACCACGCTGTACATGACGCTGCTCGCGGGGTGGGCCACGGTGCTGGGCCGCCTGGCCGGGCAGGACGACGTGGTGGTCGGCACGCCCACCGCCAACCGCGGGCGGCGCGAGGTGGAGGGGCTGATCGGCTTCTTCGTGAACATGCTGGCGCTGCGGCTGGAGCTGGCCGGCTCGCCGACGGTGGCCGAGCTGCTGGCCCGCGTGAAGACGCGCACGCTGGAGGCGCAGCAGCACCAGGACATCCCCTTCGAGCAGGTGGTGGAGCTGGTGCAGCCGGGGCGCAGCCTGTCGCGCAGCCCGCTCTTCCAGGTGGTGTTCGGCTGGCAGAGCACGCCGGGGGGCGACCTGGCGCTGCCGGGCCTGGCGCTGGGCACCGTCGCCTCGCCCTCGTCCAACATCACCGCGCGCTTCGACCTGGCGCTGTCGCTGGCCGAGGTGGGCGGGCGCATCGAGGGCGGCGTGCTGTACGCCACCGCGCTCTTCCGCGAGGAGACGGTGGCGCGGTACGCGGGCTACCTGCGGCGCGTGCTGGAGGAGATGGCGGCCGACGAGAGCCGCCGCGTGGACCGGCTGGCGCTCCTCCCCGCCGACGAGCGCCGGCGGGTGGTGGAGGCGTGGAACGCGACCGACGCCGCGCATCCCGCCGCGTCGTGCGCGCACGAGCTGATCGCCGCGCAGGCCGAGCGCAGGCCCGACGCGGTCGCCGTCGCCTTCGAGGGCCGCACGCTCACCTACGCCGAGCTGAACGCGCGGGCGAACCGGCTGGCGCACCTCCTGGCCGACCGCGGCGTGGGGCCGGAGTCTCGCGTGGCGCTCTGCGTGGAGCGGAGCCCGGAGATGGTGGTGGGGCTGCTGGCGGTGCTCAAGGCGGGCGGCGCGTACGTGCCGCTCGATCCGTCGTACCCGGTCGACCGGCTGCGCTACATGCTGGCCGACAGCGCGCCGGCGGTGCTGCTCACCCAGCGCTCGCTGCGGGGACTGGTCGCGACCGACGGCGTGCCGGTGCTGGAGCTTGACGCGGACGCGGCCGAGTGGGCGGATCGCGCGGCGACGAACCCGCCGCGCGCCGGCCTGACGCCGGATCACCTGGCCTACGTGATCTACACCTCCGGCTCCACCGGCCAGCCCAAGGGGGTGATGTGCACGCACCGCGGCATGGTGAACCAGCTCGCCTGGAGCCAGGCGTTCTGGCGCCTCCAGCCCGGCGAGGCGGTGCTGCAGAAGATCCCGCTCAGCTTCGACGTCTCCGTCCGCGAGCTGTTCTGGCCGCTCACGGCGGGCGCCCGCCTGGTGCTGGCGCGCCCCGAGGGGCACAGGGACGCCGCGTACCTGGTGGAGACGATCCGCCGCGAGCGGATCGGCGCGACGCACTTCTCGCCGTCGCAGCTCGAGGTCTTCCTCGCGCAGCCCGACGCGTCCGCCTGCACGGCGCTCAGGCGCGTGCTCACCGGCGGCGAGCCGCTGTCGCCGGCGCTGGTCCGGCGTTTCTACGAGCGGCTCCCGGGCTCGACCCTCTACCACATGTACGGCCCCACCGAGACCGTCGTCGCGGCGACCGGGCAGGCGTATCCCGCGGGCGCGGTGGAGCTCACGCACCGCATCGGCCGTCCCATCGCCAACACGCGGGTCTACGTGCTGGACGCGGGCGGCGAGCCGGTGCCGGCGGGGGTGGCGGGCGAGCTGTACGTGGGCGGCGCGCAGGTGGCGCGCGGCTACGCGGGGCGCCCGGCGCTGACGGCGGAGCGCTTCGTCCCCGACCCCTTCGCCGCCACGCCCGGCGCGCGGCTCTACCGCACGGGCGACGTGGGGCGGTGGCTGGCGGACGGCACCGTCGAGTTCGTCGGCCGCACCGACGCGCAGGTCAAGATCCGCGGCTTCCGCGTGGAGCTGGGCGAGATCGAGGCGCGGCTCCGCGACCACCCCGGCGTGCGCGAGACCGTGGTGCTGGCGCGGGCTGACGGGGGCGGCGAGCGGCGGCTGGTGGCGTACTGGACGGGGGACGACACGCTCGGCGTGGACGCGCTTCGGACGCATCTCGCCGAGCGGCTCCCGGAGTACATGGTGCCCTCCGCCTACGTGCGCCTGGACGCGCTGCCGCTGACGCCGAGCGGCAAGTTCGACCGCAGGGCGCTCCCCGCGCCGCCGGGCGACGCGTTCGCCACGCGCCGCTACGAGGCCCCCGTCGGCCAGACCGAGACGGCGCTCTCGGAGATCTGGGCCGAGGTGCTGGGGGTGGACCGCGTGGGCCGCCACGACCACTTCTTCGAGCTGGGGGGCCACTCGCTGCTCGCCACCAAGCTGGTCCTGCGCATCAGCCGGCACACCGGGGCCGACATCGCCCTGAAGGACGTGTTCGACACGCCGGTGCTCTCCGCGCAGGCGGCGAAGGTCATCCGGGTGCAGCTCGAGCAGTTCGACCCGGAGGAGCTCGCGGCGCTGCTGCACGGCTCCGCCGGCGCCTCCTGACGGAGTCCGAAGCGCCGGTGCCGGGGGCGGACACTGAAACCGCGGATGCGGGCGTGTCCCTCCGCTGCGCTCCGGGCCGGGCTTCGCGCGCCGTAGGCAACGATACCGCCGTTGCCAACGGCGCCGAGCCGCCGGCGCGCCATGGCCCCGGCTCGTTC
>DASQLJ010000073.1:0-4799 GCA_035630095.1 Longimicrobium sp. | reverse complement strand
CGTTGTATCCGCCGCACCAGACGCCGCACCACATCAGCAAGCGCGCGGTGACCGGGTGGGTGCTGTACGACCTGGCGAACACCATCTTCTCGATGGGCGTGGTGTCCGTCTACTTCTCGCTGTGGGTGCACGACCAGGTGGGCGCGCGGCGGGCCGACACCGTCTACGGGCTGATCACCGCGGCGTCGATGGGGCTGATCTTCCTGTTCTCGCCGCTGCTGGGGGCGATGACCGACCGGGCGCCGCGCCGGATGCCGTTCCTGATCACCAGCACGGTCACCTGCGTGCTCTTCACCTCGCTGCTGGCGCGCTTCGGGTTCTGGCCCACGGCGGTGTGCTTCCTGGTCGCCAACGTGGCGTACCAAGCGGGAACGCAGTTCTACGACGCCATGCTCCCCGAGGTGAGCACCGAGGAGAACCGCGGCAAGATCGGGGGGATCGGGGTGGGGATCGGCTACCTGGGCTCGTACGTGGCGGTGGGGCTGGGGCTCAAGCTGGTGGACGACAAGGTGTTCCTCTTCACCGCGATCGCCGCGGCGTTCCTGCTGTTCTCCATCCCCTGCTTCCTCTTCGTGCGCGAAAGGAAGAACCCGCGGCCGCGCAGGATCGACTGGGCGATGGTGCGCGATTCCACCAGCCAGACGGTGCGCACGCTCAAGGCCGGCCAGCAGTACCCCGGCCTGGTGCGCTTCCTGGTGGGCCGCGTCTTCTACACCGATTCGATCAACACCGTGATCTCGGTGATGTCGCTGTACACGCTGAACGTGGCGGTGAGCACCGGCCTCACCCGCGCGCAGGGGCAGAAGACGGCGCAGATGATCATGCTGTTCGCCATCACCTTCGCGGTGGTGGGCGGCTTCTTCTGGGGATGGCTGACGGACAGGCTGGGGCCCAAGCGCACGCTGAACCTGGTGCTCACGGCGTGGATGGCGATCTTCGCGTTCGCCGGCGCCATCGGCATCCTGGGGCTGCCGCTGTGGTGCCTGTACGTGGTCGCCGCGTCGGCCGGGTTCTCGCTGGGCGGCGTGTGGGCGAGCGACCGGCCGTACATGCTGCGCCTGACCCCGCCGTCGCGCGTGGGCGAGTTCTACGGCCTGTACGGGATGGTGGGCCGCTTCAGCGCCATCACCGGGCCGATCCTGTGGGCGGCCACGACCTACGTCACCATCCAGGTGCTGCACCTGCAGCCGCGCGTGGGCCAGGGCCTCAGCGTGATCGTGCTGCTGATGATGGTGGTGGCGAGCTACATCATCCTGCAGCCCATCAGCGACGCGCCGCGCGAGTGGAAGGGCGACGACGTGCACGGCTGACCGCTTCTCCGGCAGATACGGATCGGTGCAGATCGAACGACGAGGCCGCGGAGCGATCCGCGGCCTCGTCGTTTTCCTGGCCATGGGAAACCGAACTGCAAGATGTCCCGTTGTTTCGCTTTCGAGTCACGCCGCCCCCTCCTCGCGCCAGGTGTTGCGGCGGAGCGTGCCGCGATGGACGTAGACGTAGTCGTCGGGCGTGAGGAACACCGACCAGGCGGGCTAGGCGGCTTCGGTCATGAACGAAACCAGGCGCAGCCCGCCCGAGAGCTCCACGGCGAGCTCTGGAAGACGGCCCCACACCTCGATCCCGGCCACCACGCGCCCGGCCAGCCGGGGGATCGCGAAGTCCATCCGCCGGTCGGTGCTCCAGCTGCCGAACGCGATCGAGCGCGCGGCCTCCACGCGCCAGCTCCACTCGATCATGATGGTCGACTCTCCCCTGGCGCCGGTCCGCCCCTGCGGGTCCGTCTCCATCGCCAGGCTGCCGAGCTCCAGGAGGATCGCGGAGCCGTGGCCGCGCCACCCCAGCGACACGGGCAGCCCCACCAGCGGCGCGAACAGCCGCTGGCAGGCGAGGCGCGAGATGGGTCGGTCGTGGTGCGGCACGGGAGGTGGCGTCGTGGGCGGAAGCGCGGGACGAGGGAGAAGGTACGCGCGATCCCGCCGCGCGATAGCCCGTCTCTTGCACGCGCACCGTCGACGGTTCGGCGAGCGGTGGAGAGGCTTACGGATTCGACTCGGAAGACGGCTGATGACGGACTGGAAGAAGGGGATCACGGACTTCGCGAAGCGGCTCGACGCGAAGATCGACGAGCAGCGCGGCAAGCTGCAGCAGGGCGGCGAGCGGACGCTGCGCATCGAGGCGTACCGCGGCTTCGGGCGCGCCGACCGGGCGTGGGTGAAGGCCCGGGTGCTGCGCGGCACCCCCATCGCCCCCGCGCGCGCCGGCGACAGCGTGTGGATCAACCTGAGCGCCATGCTGCAGCGCTTCGAGAGCGACGAGGTGGCGGGCGCGCGCGTGCGCATCCGCTACCCCGGCGGCGAACAGGTGGTGACCACCGACCGCGAAGGCTACTGCGAGTGCTGGATCGAACCGTCGCCGCCCGCGGTGGCGGACGGCGCCTGGCACTCGGTGGAGCTGGAGCTGCTGGAGCCGCCGTCGCCGCACCCGGTGCGGACGACGGCGAAGGTGCTGATCCCGCCGGGAAACGCGCGCTTCGGTGTGATCAGCGACCTGGACGACACCGTGGTGCGCACCGACGTGGCGTCGCGGGTGCGCATGGCCAAGCACGTGTTCCTGGGCAACGCGCACACGCGCACGCCCTTCCCCGGCGTGGCCGCCTTCTACCGCGCGCTGGAGCACGGGGCGGACGGGAAGCAGAGCAACCCGGTGTTCTACGTGAGCAGCAGCCCGTGGAACCTGTTCGACGTGCTGGCCGAGTTCCTGGAGCTGAAGGGGATCCCGGCCGGGCCGCTGCTGCTGCGCGACTGGGGGATCGCGAGCACCGATCCCGGCGAGGGCGGGCACCTGGGGCACAAGCTGCGGCACATCCGCATCATCCTGGAGATGTTCCCCACCCTGCCCTTCATCCTGATCGGCGACAGCGGGCAGGAAGATCCGGAGATCTACCACCGCGCCGTGGTGGAGCACCCGGAGCGCATCCTGGCCGTCTACATCCGCAACGTGAGCCGCGCGCCCGAGCGGGTGGGCGCCATCCGCGCCCTGGCCGCCGAGGTGGAGAAGGCCGGGAGCACGCTGATCCTGGCCGACGACACCGCCGCCGCCGCGGTCCACGCGTCGGAGAGCGGCTGGATCAGCGCCGCCGCGCTTGCCGAGGTGGGCGCCGTGGCTACCGCCGAGCAGGCCCCGCCCACCGAGGCGCTGAAGCAGACCAACGAGGAGCTGAGCGCCGGCGACGTCCCGCCCCCCGAGGCCCTGGAGCAGGTCAACGAGGAGCTGAGCACCGGCGACGTCCCGCCCCCCGAAGCCGCGACGGGTGGGGTCGGGACGGGCGGGACCGGGACGGGTGGGGCCGGGGCGCGCGGGGCCGGGACGGGAGAGGTCGGACGGGGAGAGGTCGGGACGGGCGGCTGAAGCCGCAAGCTATAAAACAATGGGAAGCCTCGCAAACTGCGCGAGGCTTGTCCGTGGCGTAGATGGGTCCGAGGCGCGTTTCCGTCTTCGTCCACAGCTGATCGTGGATACGTCGCTAACGCGATCACACGCGGCGTTGGTCCGTCCGCGCGCCGTCCGCTACATTGTCGGCCATCCGACGACCTGACCGATCCGCCAACCCATTGAACCGATGATCAACGCGATCTTCCACGCCCACTCGGGGCTCCGCTACCTGGTGCTGCTCGCGGCCGTGGTGGCCTTGGTGGTGCTCGCGCTGGGCGCCTCCGGCCGGCAGCCGTTCGGCAAGCGGGCGCGCGTCGTCCTGTCGATCTTCAGCGGGCTGCTCGACCTGCAGATCCTGCTGGGGATCGCGATGGTGGTGATGGGCTGCTTCTACAGCGCCCTCATCGGCCACCTGATGATGATGATCCTGGCGGCGGTGGCCGTGCACGGCCTCAGCGTCTACGCGCGCAAGCAGGGCGTGCCGCGCCGGGCGCACACGGTGGCGCTCATCGGCGTCCTCGTTGGCCTGGCGCTGATCGCCGCCGGCATCGGCGCCATCGGCCGGTCGCCGGTCGGCACCTCGGGCCAGCCGACGTGCACGGCCGCCCACGCCGGCGACGCCGCGAACCCGTCGTGAGCACGGGCGAGACCCTGCCGCGCGACGACGATGCCGACTTGCGCGCGCCGGTGGAGGGGCACGACGGGATCCTGGTGATCCGCGGCGGCGGCAACGTGCGCGGGTGGAACGGCATCCGCTATCGCACCGGGATGTCAGCGAGGAACGTGGGCTCGAAGCAGCTCTCGATGAACGTGGCCACGATCCCGCCCGGCGGCGTGGCGCACGCGCACATCCACGTGGGCTTCGAGGTGATGCTCTTCATCCTGCAGGGCCGCGTGCGCCACGAGTACGGCGAGGGGCTCAGGCAGGTGGTGGAGAATGACGCCGGCGACTTCATCTTCATCGAGCCCGGCGTGCCGCACGAGGTGTTCAACGCCAGCGACACCGAGCCCGTGGTGGCCGTCGTCGCCCGCTCCGACGCCAGCGAGTGGGAAAACATCGTCACCTACGACCGCGCGATGGGACGCACGCCGGCGGAGGGGTGATCCACGCACGGTTTCACGGGGCCGAGCGGGAAGTCGAACGTAGGGCGAGCAGGCGGAATTCCGGTAGGGCGAGCAGGCGGAATCCCGGGTATTACCGGCCCCGGCGGACGGCCCCGGCCCCCCGGCGGACGGCGGGCAGGCGGCGGATTTCACGAGGACGGCGGATTTGACGAGGACGGCGGATTTCACGAGGACGGCGGATTTCACGAGGACGGCGGATTTCACGAGGACGGCGGATTTCACGAGGACGGCGGATTTCACGA
>DASQLJ010000072.1:0-12938 GCA_035630095.1 Longimicrobium sp. | reverse complement strand
AGACCTGCCCGCACTACCTGCACTTCGCCGCCGAGGACGTCCCCGACGGCGCCACCGAGATGAAGTGCGCGCCGCCGATCCGCGCGGCCGGCAACCGCGAGGACCTGTGGACGGCGCTGGGCGCGGGGTGGATCGACCTGATCGCCACCGACCACTCGCCCTGCCCGCCGGAGATGAAGCTCCGCGACGAGGGCGACTTCGTGCGCGCCTGGGGCGGGATCGCGTCGGTGCAGCTCGGCTTCGGCGCCGTCTGGCGCGAGGCGCGCGACCGTGGCTACACTCCGGGCCACATGGCGCAGTGGATGTCGGCCGAGCCGGCGCGGCTGGCCGGGCTGGAGCGCCGCAAGGGCGCCATCGCCCCCGGCCGCGACGCCGACCTCGTCGTCATCGATCCCGACGCCGAGTACCTGGTGAACCCCGCGAGCCTCTTCCACCGCCACAAGCTGTCGCCCTACGTGGGCTCCATGCTCGCCGGCGTGGTCGAGCAGACGTGGCTGCGGGGCGTGAAGATCTACGAGCGTGGAGAGATCGTGGGCGCCGCGCGCGGGCACGTGCTGCTGCGCACCGCGCTCTGACTTCGGCCGCGCGGACCCATCCGTGCAGAAGAGTCCCCCGGCGCGCGTTACATCCGATCGAAGGAGCTCGACGATGGAGGGCGTGCGGAACATCCAGGCCGCGTTCGACGGCATCGCCGAGCACTGGTCGCCGCGGGTGATCGCGGCGGCGAACGGGCAGTACGTGAAGCTGGCGAAGCTGAGCGGCGAGTTCCTCTGGCACAGCCACGCCGGCGAGGACGAGGTGTTCATCGTCTTCCGCGGCCGTTTCACCCTGCGCTTCCGCGACCGCGACGCCGTGACGCTCGGCGAGGGCGACCTCTTCGTCGTCCCCAGGGGCGTCGAGCACTGCCCGGTGGCGGAGGATGAATGCTGGGTGATGCTCTTCGAGCCGGCCGAGACGAAGCACACCGGCGACGTGGAGTCGCCGCTGACCAGGTCGATCGACGAACAGGTGCGCGGCGGCGCTTCCGCCTCGCGGCAGGGCGCCGGGCCGGGCTGACGCGCGCCCCGGCGGCCGATCTCCATCTCCCCAACCTTTGTGTAGATGCCTGACTTTACCGAGCTCGTGGACCTGGCGTCCGAGCGGCTGGGCGGCACCGTGATCGCGACCAACGACGAGTTCTTCGCGCCCAAGGAAGCGCTGCTGAAGGCCACCGAGCCCGAGTGGCGCGAAGACGCGTACACCGAGCGCGGCAAGTGGATGGACGGGTGGGAGACCCGCCGCCGCCGCGAGCCCGGGCACGACTGGGCCATCATCCGCCTTGGCGTTCCGGGCGTCGTCCGGGGGCTGGTGGTGGACACGAGCTGGTTCCGCGGCAACTTTCCCGAGCACTGCTCGGTGGAGGCGTGCTACGTACGCGGCACCCCCGCGCCCGCCGAGCTGGACGCCGCGGAGTGGATCGAGATCCTGCCGCGCACGCCGCTGCAGGGGAACGCGCCCAACCGCTTCGACGTGGGCGGCGGGCCGCGCTGCACGCACCTGCGGCTGCGCATCTACCCCGACGGCGGCGTGGCGCGGCTGCGCGTGCACGGCTACGCGCACGCCGACTTCCCCTCGTTCGTGCTGGACCGCGGCGGCGAGGTGGACCTGGCGGCGATGGAGAACGGCGGCTGGGTGATGGTGTGCAGCGACATGTTCTACGGCCACCGGCAGAGCATGATCCTCCCCGGCCGCTCGCTGTTCATGGGCGACGGGTGGGAGACGAGGCGCCGCCGCGGCCCGGGGCACGACTGGGCCATCGTGCGCCTCGCGGCGGCGGGGGGGATCCACCGGGTGGAGATCGACACCGACCACTTCAAGGGGAACGCGCCCGACCGCTGCAGGCTGGAGGGGATCCACGCCCCCGGCGCCGACACGGACGCGCTGGTGGCGTCGACGGAGTGGCGGACGCTGCTCCCCGAGACGAAGCTGCAGCCGCACACCCGCTTCCGCTGGGAAGACGAGGTGGCGGACGTGGGGCCCGTGACGCACGTGCGGTTGAGCATCCATCCTGACGGCGGCATCGCGCGGATGCGCCTGTTCGGCACCCTGGCGGACCCGGAGCGATGAGCGAGCTCGAGCGGCTGAACGCGCTGGACGACGAGGAGGCTGCGGCGGAGCTCCTGACCTGCTGCGGCAGCCCGATCTGGGCGCGGCAGATGGCGCAGCTGCGCCCCTTTCTCTCCGAGGGCGAGCTGCTGGAGGCGGGCGACCGGGTCTGGTGGTCGCTGAACCCCGAGGACTGGCTCGAGGCCTTCCGCGCGCACCCGCGCATCGGCGAGCGGAAGGCGGAGGCCGAGCAGCCCGGGCGCGCCGCCGAGTGGAGCGAGCAGGAGCAGACCGCCGCCGCGACCGCCGCCCCCGAGGTCACCGCCGCGCTGGCCGAGGGGAACCGCGCCTACGAGGAGCGCTTCGGCCACATCTACATCGTCCGCGCGGCGGGGCGGACGGGGGACGAGCTGCTGCAGATCCTGCGCGACCGGCTGGCCAACGACCGCGAGACCGAGCTGCGCATCGCCGCCGGAGAGCAGGCGAAGATCACCCGGCTGCGGCTGGAGAAGCTGCTGGGCGTAGGCGTTCAGGGAGCGTAAACGGGCGACGTGGCGCGTCCGCGGCCTGCCCTCACCCCGCGCCTGAGAGCGCTCGCCCTCTCCCGACTTCGGGAGAGGGTGGTCTCTCCGCCTGCGTCGTCCTGCTCTCTCGACGAAGGACGGTGTGCCGGGTGAGCGCACGACCGACCTCGGGCGATGGGGCCCGATCGCGCAGCCAGCGCACTCACGCACCGGCGCACCCGTTCGCGGACGTCGCGGAACGCCCGACATCCTCCCACGCACCTCATCCACCGAAGACACCCATGAGCGCCATCACCACGCACGTGCTCGACACCGCGCGCGGCCTCCCGGCGATGGGCATCGCCGTGCTGCTGGAGCGCGCCGACGCCGCCGCGCAGATGCAGACCGTGGCCCGCGGCATCACCGACACCGACGGCCGCGTGCACGGGCTGCTCCCCGAGGGCGAGGCGCTGGAGCCCGGCACCTACCGCCTGAGCTTCGACACCGGCGCCTACTTCACCGCCACCGCGGTCGAGGGCTTCTACCCCGAGGTCTCCGTGGTCTTCACCGCGCGCGAGGGGGAGAAGCACTACCACGTGCCGCTGCTGCTGAGCCCGTACGGCTTCAGCACCTACCGCGGGAGCTGAGGCGATGCCCGCGAAGCTGGCGGCGAACAGCTACGGCAAGTCGCGCGTGCGCCTGTTCCGCGTCACCCGCGACGGCCCGCGCCACAGCGTGGCCGACCTGACGGTGGACGTGGCGCTGGAGGGCGGCTACCACGCCGTGCACCTGGAGGGCGACAACGCCGCCGTGCTCCCCACCGACACCATGCGCAACACCGTGTACGCGCTGGCCAGGGAGCACCCGGTCGCCCCGGCCGAAGCGTTCGGGCGCACGCTGGTTCGACACTTCCTGGAGGCGACGGAGCACGCGGACCGCGTCCGCATCCGCATCGCCGGCCACGGGTGGAACCGCATCGCGGTGGCCGGCGAGCCGCACGAGCACAGCTTCGTGCGCGGCTCGGGCGAGCGCCGCATGGCCTACGTCAGCGCCACGCGCGGCGGCGAGCGCTACGAGGCGGGGATCGAGGAGCTGGAGGTGCTGAAGACCACGCGCTCCGCCTTCACCGGCTACATCAAGGACCGCTTCACCACCCTGCCGGAGACGAAGGACCGCATCTTCGCCACGGTGGTCTCCGCGCGGTGGACGTACGACGGCGAGCCGGCGGACTTCGACGCGGCGTTCGAGGGGGTGCGCACGGCGATGCTGGAAACCTTCGCCGGCCACGACTCGCTCTCGGTGCAGCAGACGCTGTTCGCGATGGGCGCCGCGGCGCTGGAGGCGGTCAGCGAGGTCGCCGAGATCCGCATCTCCCTCCCCAACCGCCACCACCTGCTGTTCGACCTCGCGCGCTTCGGAATGGAGAACGCGAACGAGGTCTTCGTCCCCACCACCGAGCCGTACGGGCTGATCGAGGCGACGCTCGCCCGAGGATCGTAGTCCGAGCGCCGGCCGGCCCCCTCTCCCCCGGCCCCTCTCCCCGCGCTCCGCGGGGGAGAGGGGGGAACGGCCGATCGCCACGCACGCGAAGTCGCCGGCGCGAAGCGCCCCACGTCCCTCTCCCGCGGTTCGGGAGAGGGACAGCCGCGAAGCGGCAGGGTGAGGGCTCCGCGCTCTTTCCCATCCGCGGGCCCCGCGCGTAGGTTGGCGGGGGCCTGCGGATTGCATCCGGCCGCCAGCGTCCGCCGGTGGATCCCGCCGACCGAATCCCTTCCGGAGAACGACTGACGGTGAACCGAGAGCACCACCGCTGGTACAGCCCGTCGCTCGGCCGCGACATGGAGCTGCTCGTGTTCGGCCATGCCGGCGCGCGGCTGCTCGTCTTCCCCACCAGCATGGGGCGCTACTTCGAGTGGGAGGACCAGGGGATGATGAAGGCCCTGGACCACCAGATCTCGAACGGGTGGCTGCAGGTGTTCTGCGTGGACAGCGTGGATGCCGAGAGCTGGTACGCGAAGTACAGGCATCCCCACGACCGCGCCGTGCGCCAGGGGCAGTACGAGGACTACGTCGTGCGCGAGGTGCTTCCCTTCACCCAGGCGCGCAACGGCAACCCCTTCCTGATCGCGACGGGCGCCAGCTTCGGCGCGTACCACGCCGTGAACATGGCGCTGCGCAACCCGTGGCTCTTCGGGCGGGTGATCGGGATGAGCGGCCTGTACGACATCCGCGAGCAGGCCGACGGCTACTACGACGACGCCATCGCCGCGCAGAACCCCTCGCACTACGTCAGCACCATCGACGACCACGGGCGGCTCGAGGCGATGCGGCGGATGGACATCGTGCTGGCCACCGGCCGCGACGACTCGTTCGTGGGCAGCAACGAGTACCTCTCCCGCGCGCTGTGGGAGAAGGGGATCGGCAACGCCCTGCGCCTGTGGGACGGCTGGGCGCACGACTGGCCCTGGTGGCGCCACATGATCACGATGTACGTGAGCGGACACGACTGAAGGGCAGGGGATCAGGGGACAGGGGACCGGGGACAGCCTTTCACGAGCGCCGGCGCCGCGCCTCGCGCCACGACGCGTGAGGGATGCGCGCCCGGAGGGCCGGGACCGCGGCGGCGGGGGCAGTTTCCCGCCGGCGTGGGCCCGGCGCGGTTGGGCACGGTGGTATCGTGCCCTACCGCGCGCGCAGCCCGGCCCGGAGCGCAGCGGAGGGACACGCCCAGGTCCGGCAGCTGGCTTTTTTCGAGAATCGAATCCGTAAACCGGGGGGATGACGATGACGCTGAAGGTCGGGTTGATCGTGGGGCGCGAGTGGTCGTTCCCCCCCGCGTTCATCGAGGAGGTGAACCGGCGCGACCAGGGCGTGACGGCCGAGTACGTCAAGCTCGGCGCGCCGCGCATGGACGAGCCCTGCGAGTACGCGGTGATCATCGACCGCATCTCGCACGAGGTGCCGTTCTACCGCACCTACCTCAAGCAGGCGGCGCTGCAGGGGTGCGCGGTGGTGAACAACCCCTTCATGTGGACCGCCGACGACAAGTACTTCGGCGCCGCGCTGGCCACCCGCCTGGGCATCGCGCACCCCAAGACGATGGTGCTCCCCAACAAGGAGTACCAGCCCGGCATCGTCCACGACGAGAGCCTGCGCAACCTGCAGTACCCGCTCGACTGGCAGGGGATCGTGGACTACATCGGCATGCCGTGCATCCTCAAGGACGCGCACGGCGGCGGGTGGAAGGACGTGTACGTCTGCCAGAGCCTGGAAGAGCTGATCCACCACTACGACACGTCGGGCCTGCTCACGATGATCGTGCAGGAGTTCATCGAGTGGGACCAGTTCATCCGCTGCATCTGCATCGGGCAGGACAAGGTCATGCCCATCAAGTACGACCCCAAGGAGCGGAAGTACCACGTGGAGCACGACCACCTGGGCCCCGAGCTGGGCGCCCGCGTGGTGGCCGATTCGCTGAAGCTGGTGCGCGCGCTGGGGTACGACATGAACTCGATGGAATGGGCCGTCCGCGACGGGATCCCCTACGCCATCGACTTCATGAACCCGGCGCCCGACATGGACATCTACTCGCTCACCCCGCACTACTTCGAGTGGGCGATCAGCGCCATGGCCGACATGGCCATCGACCTGGCCAGGAACCCCCGCCGGCAGGTGAAGGAGCTGCGCTGGGACGCGCTCTTCACCGGCTCGCGCGAGGGCGGCGAGGGCCCGAGCGGCGGACACCTGGGCAGCGGCTCGGGCGCGGCCGCCACGTCGAGCGACGACGCCGGTCCGGTCGGTTCCGGCACCGGCGGACGCGGAGCGACGGGCGGCGGCGCGCAGGCGCGGGAGACCGGTGGCGGGCCCGCGCTCGCCGAGGCGGCCCGGACGCTCGACTCGGCGACGCAGGCCGGCGGCCCCACGGCGGCGATGAACCAGAAGATCCAGGAGCTGACGTTCGACGCCCCGGCGCGCTCGGGCGAGGCGCAGGGCGGCGGCGGTGAGGGCGGCCACACGGGCGGCGCCGCCGGCACCGAGGCGATCCGGGCGGAGGGTTCGGGCGGCTTCGTCGACCAGTCGCCGATCACCGACCTGGAGCCCCCGGCCGACACGCGGACGCAGCCCGGCTCCACCTCCGCCGCCGGGTACGAAGCCGGCGCCGGGCGCGCGGACGGCGGCCACGAAGGCGGCAACGGCCGGGATGGATCGTCGTTCGAAGGCGGCGAAAACGAAAAGGGGAACGGGCGCGCCGCGGAGGACCGGAGTTGAGCCACGACGTGCTGCGGCGGGCGATCGACACTTGGCACGGGCTGCTGGACGACACCGGGCTCGCCGAGGAGTCCGCCGCACGGATGGAGGCGGAGCACCGCAGCCGGGGGATGTACTTCGGCGAGCGGCCGCTGTGCTCGGTGCTGCGTCCGCGCTTCGTCACGGCCGACCAGTTCCGCGGGGTGCGGCGGCAGATCGAGACGGTGATGGGCGCCTTCCGCCGCGCGCACGAGGCCGCCATGGCCGACCCGGCGCTGCTGGCGCAGTTCCACCTCCTCGACTGGGAGGTGGAGCTGATCGGCGCGGACCCCGGCTTCGCGTCGCCGTCGCCCACGTCGCGGCTGGACGCCTTCTACGACCCGGCGAACGGGTCGCTGCGCTTCACCGAGTACAACGCCGAGACGCCGGCCGGCCCCGCGTACATGGACAACCTGTCCGACGCGTTCATGGCCTCGCCGGCGATGGGCGAGTTCCTGCGCAGCCACGTGGTGCACCCGCTCCCCGCGCGGCACGCGGTGCTGCACGCGCTGCTGACGGCGTACCGGGAGTGGAGCGGCGGGCGCGCGCTGCCGCGCATCGGCATCCTCGACTGGAAGGAGGTGCCCACGGTCAGCGAGTTCGTCTTCTTCCGCGACTACTTCCACGAGCACGGCATCGAGTGCGTGATCGCGGACCCGCGCGAGGTGGAGTACAGGGACGGAAAGCTGATGGCGGGCGACTTCCACGTGACCCTCGTCTACAAGCGCGTGCTGATCGACGAACTGGTGCTGCGGATGGGGATCGACAGCCCGGTGGTCCGCGCGGTGCGCGAGGGGGCGGTGTGCATGGTGAACCCCTTCCGCTGCAAGGTGCTGTACAAGAAGGCCTCGCTCGCCGTCCTCGGCGACGAGCGCAACGCGCACCTCTTCTCGGCCGACGAGCAGCGGGCCGTGGAGGCGCACATCCCCTGGACGCGCGTGGTGGAGGAGCGGAAGACGCGCTTCCACGGCGAGGAGATCGACCTGCTGCCGTGGATCGAGGGGAACCGCGAGCGGCTGGTGCTGAAGCCCAACGACGACTACGGCGGCCGCGGCATCGTGCTGGGCTGGCTGGTGCCCGACGACGAGTGGCGCGCCGCCGTCCGCTCGGCGCTGGAGACGCCGTACGTGGCGCAGGAGCGCATCGTCCTCCCCGAGGAGGCGTTCCCGAGCTGGGTGGACGGGCGGGTGGAGATCTACGACCGCATGGTGGACATCGCGCCGTTCATCACCCACTCGCAGACCATGGACGGCGCGCTCACCCGCATCGCCACCGACCCGCTGCTGAACGTGACCGCCGGCGGCGGCTCCTCCGTCGCCACGATGCTGGTGGAGCCGCGGTAGGGCGCGACCGGCCGACGAGCCGCATCGAACGAGAGGCCGGATCGACGCGTCCACGAGCGTTTCGTGGAGGCCGCGGCGTCCGGGCGTCCGACGAGAACCGCACCCCGCGCGGTAAACAATTTGCGGCACGCACACCCGGTCCCGTCGTCCAGGACACGTGCAAGACCGCCGACCCTGTGAGAGGCCCCGCATGAAGCAGCCGTCGCTCACCCTCGGGATCGAGGAAGAGTACCAGATCATCGACCCGGTGACGCGCGAGCTCCGCTCGTACATCACCGAGATCCTCGACCACGACCACCTGATCCTGGGCGAGATCAAGCCCGAGCTGCACCAGAGCATCGTGGAGGTGGGGAGCCCCATCTGCCAGACCCCCGCCGAGGTGAACCAGGAGCTCAAGCGGCTGCGCGGGATGGTGATGGACCTGGCCGCGCGGAAGGGGCTGAAGGTGGTGGCGGCGGGGACGCACCCTTTCAGCAGCTGGATGACGCAGGAGATCACGCCCCTGGAGCGCTACCTGGGCGTGAAGCAGGACATGCAGGACCTGGCGCAGCAGCTCCTGATCTTCGGCACGCACGTGCACGTGGGGATCGAGGACCGCGAGTTCATGATCGACGCCATGAACGTGGCCCGCTACTTCCTCCCCCACCTGCTGTGCCTGTGCAGCAGCTCGCCGTTCTGGATGGGCCGCAACACCGGGCTCAAGAGCTACCGCAGCGTGATCTTCCGCAACTTCCCGCGCACCGGCGTGCCGCGGGTGATGCGCGACTGGCGCGAGTTCGAGTCGCTGCAGAGCACGCTGGTGGAGACCGGCTGCATCCCCGACGGCAGCAAGATCTACTGGGACGTGCGGCCGCACCACAAGTTCCCCACGCTCGAGTTCCGCTTCCTGGACGTGTGCACCCGCGTGGACGAGGCGGTGTGCATCGCCGCCCTGCTGCAGGCGATCGTGCTGAAGCTGTGGAAGCTGCGGCGCGACAACATGACCTTCCGCGTGTACGCGCACGACCTGATCGAGGAGAACAAGTGGCGCGCCGTGCGCTACGGCTTCGACGGCAAGCTGATCGACTTCGGCAAGAAGGCCGAGTGCCCCGCGCGCGACCTGATCCGCGAGATGCTGGAGTGGTTCCTGGACGACGTGGTGGACGAGCTGGGGAGCCGCAAGGAGGTGGAGTACGCCTTCCGCATCATGGACGAGGGGAGCAGCGCCGACCGCCAGATCGCCGTCTACGAGAAGACCGGCAGCTTCGAGGCGGTGGTCGACCACCTGATCCTCGAGACCGAGGAAGGCGTCTTCCCCACCGCCGCCGGCGCGCAGCCCCAGCCCGCCGCGGTGGCGTGAGCTAAACGCCCGCGGGACGTTCCGTCGGCATCGATCGTGAGAAACCCGGCGGCCGCTGCTCGGCCGCCGGGTTGCGTTTCATCCGGGGTGCGAAACGTTGTGCCGGGACCGAAACGGAAGGCCGGGTCCGGGGCGTGTCCCTCCGCTGCGCTCCGGGCCGGGCTTCGCGCGCCGTAGGCAACGATACCGCCGTTGCCAACGGCGCCGAGCCGCCGGCGCGCCACGGCCCCCCTCGTTCCCGCGGTCGCCAGAGGTGGCGCGCCGGCGTCTCGGCCCTCCGGGCGCGAATCCCTCACGCAACTGCCCGCTCGCGGAACGGAGTTCGTGGGATCCCTATCAGAGCTCGGTGATCCAGCCGCGGAGGGTGGCCTTGATCTCCTCCCAGTCGACCGGCCACAGCAGCTCCGGCAGCTCGACAGGTTTCTCGTTCTCCACCCGCGCCTCCCTGTGGGGGGACCCTGAATCTACACTCCTGCCGCTGCCGTTCCAGGCGGTGGGGGAGGGGCGAAATTAGCCCAGCAGGCGAGGATCGAACGCGAACCGGCGGGCCCGCGCCACCCTCACGCGCCGGGCCAGGGGATGCAGGGGATTGATGAGGTAGTTGAGCTCCTCGGCGACCAGCGCCGAAGGAACGGCGAGGACCAGGGTCCGCCGCGAAGCTGCCCACGCGTCACCGATCTCGCGGCAGCGCTCGTGGATCGGCCGGTGCCAGTCGCCCGGCAGCGCATCGGCCGTCACGACCTCGATCTCGGCGCCTGCGGGGATCTCGTCCTCCGCCAACGACAGGTCCAGCGGCACGTCGGCCGCCTCGACGCCCGCGAGGTACTCCAGCATGGCGAGCGCGCGGGACCCCGCCGTGTAGACGACCGGAACGCCGCGCGAGTTCCACCTCCCGCCGAAGCGCCGCGCCCCTTCGCCGTCGAGCACGGGATAGACTTCGCGGGCAAGCCGCCAGACACGCATCGCTCAGAAGAAGATTCCGTGCGCGATGCGCATGATCGTGTCTTCCACCAGCCGCGCGCCCTCTCCCGTCACCAGCAGGTCCAGCGGAACGCGGCCGTCCAGCACGCGATTCGGCTTGCGGAGCCAGCGCGCCGCGCGGTCGGCCGCGCCGAACTGCTCCAGCGCGACGGCATGCACCCGCGCCACGCGCACCAGGCGCTCCGACTCGTCCACGCTCAGCGGAAGCCCGCGCGCGCGGCGCTGGCTGAGCGCCCGCCGCGAGATCACCAGCCGGTCCGCCTCGTCCGCCGTGAGCATTCCGCCGTGCACCATGGCGTCCACCGCGATCGGCGGCAGCCCGCGCTCCACCACGTCGAGCAGGTCGATCTCGGAGCGGATCTCCTCCCCGGCAACGCCGAGCGACTCGGCGATCTGCACCACGGTCATCGGACGGACTCCTTGCAAGGGTCTGCCTCGTAATTACGCATCCGCGGCCGGATCCGGCAACCCCGTCCAATTTCATCGCGGGGAACCGCCGCCGCGGTGGATCGTATACAGAAGCGTTGTGATCGAGAGACGTGCGCGCTACGTTGGTGGGCGGTCCCGTTCTTGCTCGTCAGGCGGGACCGTTTTTCATATCCCGCAGTGAGGTTTTGAAGGATGCAGCAGCGCCCCGTGATCGGCATTCCCACGCAGACGCTCCAGTCCATCGACCGCATCCCCGAAGACCTTCCGGCCTCGTGGGTGATGAACCAGCGCTACTTCTACGCGTGCACCGCCGTGGGTGCGATCCCGTGGATGGTGCCGCTGATGGACGACGAGCCCGAGACGATCCGCGCGATCTACGACCGCCTGGACGGGATCTTCCTTCCCGGCGGCGTGGACATGGACCCGGCCAGCTACGGCTGCGAGCGCCACGAGCTGTGCGGCCGCACCGACCCCCCGCGCGACGCGGTGGAGCTGGCCTTCGCGCGGTGGGCGCTGGAGGACGGCAAGCCGGTGCTGGGCGTGTGCCGCGGGATGCAGGTGATCAACGTGGCCGCCGGCGGGAGCCTGGTGCAGGACTGCGGCGAGCTGTTCACCGGCGCCATCAAGCACGACTACTTCCCCGGCGCCGGCTGGGCGCGCGACCACCTGGCGCACGCGGTGCGCGTGGCCGAGGGCTCGCGCCTGCACGAGGCGTTCGGCACGCTGGAGCAGCCGGTGAACTCGATGCACCACCAGGGGCTCTGCGACATCGGCGGCGGGCTGGTGGCCAGCGCCTGGGCCCCCGACGGCCTGGTGGAGGCGGTGGAATCGGCGCGCGAGGACCACTGGCTGGTGGGGGTGCAGTGGCACCCCGAGATGCTGATCGACGACCACGCGGGGACGCGCCGGCTCTTCGAGGCCTTCATCGAAGCCGCCAACCAGTTTCACGCGGCGGCCGCACTGGCCTGACGCGTCGCGGGAGAATGAAAGGGGCGCGAGCGATCGCGCCCCTTTCGCATTTCCACGCTGTTCTTTGCCCCGCCGGCCCTCGCACGCCGGCCACTTTGTACACTAGCGACGCACCGGGGGCGCTCCTGAGCGGCCGCCGCTACGACGCAGACCCCCGAAGTTTGGTCGCCTGTTGAACTCTTTTGCGACACGGTCATTGACGCCGAGGCAATTAGCACACACCTTCCTGTCCACACTTGGACGCCAACCACGCCCTCAGTGGGGATTCAACATGCAAGGTAGACCGGAACGGCAGGTGCGGGAGGAGCGGTCGGAGGAGCTTCCGATGAAGGAGCTGGAGGTGATCAGGGACGCGCTCCGGCAGAGCACCGAGGTGAACAGCCTGCGCTTCACCGCGCGCGAGCTGGGGATGAGCCCCACCGGCCTGCGCGGCCTGATCGACGGCACCGCCCCCTACGGCAAGACGATCCGTAAGCTGCGGGCCTGGTACGCCGAGTGGGCGCGCCGCGAAGGCGTGCTCGACGTGGCCGACGCCAAGGCGATCGAGGTGCTCACCGGCACCATCCGCGAGGACCGCCGCACCGAGGCGGCCGACGCCATCCGCACGATCGTGGAGAAGTACCGCCGCGGCGACTGATCGCCCGCGCACCCGGCGCCCCCCGCCCGCGCACCCGCGCGGCGCCGGCGCCGCCGAGAAGGCAGCACGAAGCAACGAAGCCCGGCCCGGGTGGGGAGGACGTTCCTCCGCACCCGGGCCGGGCTTTCTTCCGGCGCCTCCTCGCGACGCGCTCGCACTCTTAACAGGTGCGCCAGTGCGTGATACGGTCCCACGAACTCCGTTCCGCGAGCGGCCGGTTTGCGTGAGGGATTCGCGCCCGCAGGGGCGAGACGCCGGCGCGCCCGCGTCCGGCGCCGCGGGAGCGAGCGGGGCCATGGCGCGCCGGCGGCTCGGCGCCGTTGGCAACGGCGGTATCGTTGCCTACGGCGCGCGAAGCCCGGCCC
>DASQLJ010000071.1:0-3715 GCA_035630095.1 Longimicrobium sp. | reverse complement strand
CCTGTGGTACGGCGGCGCGGGGAGGTCGTCGGGGCTCACCCAGTGGCGCTCCGGCGCGATCCAGGGCGTGCCGTCGGCGTTGGGGAAGACGAGGCCGGCCACGGTCCTGGGATCGCGCTTCCCATCGAGCACCTCCAGCAGCTCGGCGAAGGTGTGCTCGCCCTGCCCGCGCACCACCCAGTCCACGTACGGCGAGCGCACCACCGGCTCCGGGTACAGGCTGCCGAAGTTGCCGCCCCAGACGATGGGGAGGTCGGGGTAGCGCGCCTTGAGCGCCTTCGACAGTGGCACCGCGCTCACCAGCTGCGGCCCCGGCATCACCGTGAGGGCCACCGCCTGCACCGGGTCGCGCCCGCCGCGGGCCGCCTCCACCCGCGCGACCACGTCGCCCAGCACGTCGGCGCCCGGCAGGTTGCCGTCGACGATCTCCCACGTCTTCCCCTCCGGCAGCGCGGCGCCCACGGCCATCACCGAGAGGGGAAAGCGGCGGTTGCCGGGGCGCGTGGCGCGGGGGTTCACGAACAGGATCATGGCACGTCGGTGGACCATAGGTCGAAACGAGAGGGAGGACGCCGGCCGCGCAGCCGCGCCAGGATCGACCGCGCCTCGTACCACGCGGGGTAGCGCACGCGCCGGCGCCGCCACGCCAGCCCCAGCCCGGCGGAGGCGTCCGCCAGCCGCGCGGGGGTGAGATATTCGATGAACGGCAGCGCCAGCAGCGCGTCGGCCCGGCCGCCGAAGCGCTCGGCGGCGTGCGCGCGCTTCTCGGCCACCATCGCCGCGCCCGCGTCGTCGGCGGCGTAGAAGGGCGAGTCGAGGATGGCGATGCGGCCGCCGGGGCGGACCACGCGCGCGGCCTCGGCGATCACGCCGGGCAGGTCGGTGGCGTAGTGGAGGGATGCGTTGAACACCGCCACGTCGAAGCTCCGCGCGCGCAGCGGGAGCGCGTCGAACGAGGCGGCGGCGAGGTGGAAGATCCCCGGCGCCGCGCGGAGGTAGCCACGCGCCGCGCCCAGCCCGTCCACGTCGTCGTCGCGGACGTCGAGGGCGAGCGCGACGTGGCCCTCGAGCGCGGCGCGGCGGCAGAGCCACCCATTCCCCGCGCCCAGGTCCAGCACCGCCAGCGGCCGCCCCTTCTCCCTTGCGAGGGGACGCAGGACGTGGGCGACGAACGCGTCGAAGGTGCGCGCGCGCACCGCCCACTGCTTCGCGAGCGGGCCGCGGCGCAGGTACGGAAGCGCCATCAGCTCCGCACCGCCGTGGCCGCGCCCCTCGGCCGCGCGGTGGGCGCCGTACTCCGCGCGGAAGCGCGCCGCGGCGGACATCGGGCTCTCCGACGTCGTTCGATCGGACGTAGGATGATGAGACACGGTGCCCGCCGTCATTCTCCCGCCTCCCGGGACGCGTGGTCCGTCCGCTGGAAGTGGAAGAGGACGTGGTCGCCCAGCAGCGCGAGCGGGCGCGACACGGCGCGGTCCATCGCCTCCAGCGCTTTGACGAGCCGGGGATGACGGGAGATCCACGGCTCCGCGGCGCTGGGGGGGACGAAGACGCCGATGCCGCGGCGGGCGACCGGGCGGAACCACGGCGCCATCGCGCGGGCGACGTCTCCCGGCCGGTGGTAGCGCACGTTGAAGTGGCGCCCGCCCAGCCGCGCCGGCACCTCGCCGCGCGCCAGGCGGCGGAAGGCGGAGCCGAAGCGCCCGTGCAGCATCTCCACCACCACCTCGCCCGGCGGCAGCGGGCCGAACAGCACCAGCAGCGCCGCGCCGCCCGGGCGCACCAGCCGCGCCAGCCCGCGCGCCACCGGCCGCAGGTCGCCCACGCAGTTCAGCGCCGCGAAGTTGGAGAACGCGCCGTCGAAGGGCTCGGCGTCGTCCGCCATCAATCGATCCGCCAGTGCCGTAAGATCCTCCGCCGGCGCGACTTCCGCGCGCGCCGCGGGCTCGCCGGCGAGCTTGGCGGCGGCGACGCGAACCATCGCCGGGGAGGCGTCGGTGAGCAGCACGCGGCGGCCCTGGCGCGAGAGCCAGAGCGCGTCTTCCCCCGTCCCGCCGCCCACCTCGAGCACGCGCGCGCCGGGGGGGAAGGCGGCGGCGAGCGCGGCGCGGACGGCGCGACGCTGCGCGGCCACGCTCAGCCACGCGCCGAAGCGCTCGTCGAAGCGCTCGGCCACGGCGTCGAACGCCAGCGCGGCGGGCGGCAGGGTCGGCGGCGGGACGGCGACGGTGGACATCGGGATCAGGCTTCCACCGCCGCCAGCACGGCGGTCTCGGCGCCGCGGTGCGCGGCGGCCTCGCGCGCCAGGGCGGCCCAGCGCACGTCGTCCGCCGCGCCGCTGGTCACCTCGTGGTGCAGCGCGTCACGCACGCGGCGGTAGAGGCCGGTGTCGTAGCGCGCGGCGAAGAGCACGGCCAGCTCGTCGCTGTCCTCCCAGTTCTGCCGCGCGCCGAGCTGGCCGCGCACCTTCGCGTGGAAGCCCGTCCCCGGCAGCGGATAGGCGACCGAGACGCCGATCTCGTCCGGGCGCTCGTCGCGGATCAGGTCGCGGGTGAGCACCAGGTCGTCCCACGTCTCGGGCGGGTAGCCGAGCTGGATGAACCAGCAGGCGCGGATGCCGTGCTCGCGCAGCGCGCGGGTGGCGGCGCGCGCGGCATCGACCCGCGTCCCCTTCTCCATCGCGTCCAGCACCCGCTGCGAGCCGGATTCGACGCCCAGCCACACCTCCTCCGCGCCCGCTTCCGCCAGCGCGCGGGCGACGTCGGGGCGCATCAGGTTCACGCGTGACTGCATCATGAACGGCGTGCGCGCGCCGCGGATGCGCACCTCGTCGGCGAAGCGGCGGATCCACTCGGGGGTGAGGCCGAAGATGTCGTCGGCGAACCAGACGTGGTCGGGCGCCACGGTCTCTTTCAGGCGCCGCATCTCTTCCGCGACAGAGGCGGGGGAGCGCTGGTCGTAGCGGCGGCCGAAGATCGGCTTCGCGCACCAGTTGCAGCCGTACGGGCAGCCGCGCGAGGTGACCATGTTCCACGAGAAGCGGCCGTGCGCGGCGGTCCACGCGCGGCGGTACGCGTCCGCGTCCACCAGCTCCCACGCGGGGAGCGGGAGCTCGTCCAGCTCGCGCACGGCGTGGCGGGGGCCGGTGCGCCGCACGCCGCCGCGCTCGCCGGGGAGCGCCAGGCCGGGGACGTCTTCCAGCGCCGCGTCGGCGTCCGCACGCCAGAGCTCGGCCAGCTCCAGGAAGCCGGTCTCGCCCTCGCCCATGATCACCGCGTCGGCGCCGGCGGCCAGGTAGAGCGCGGGGCGGTCGGTGGCGTCGGAGCCGTTCACGGCCACGCGGCAGCCGCGCTCGCGGGCGGCGTCGATCATCCGCACGGTGGCCTCGCGGTTCCGCACCGTGCACATCTTGGTCAGATAGTTGAAATTGTCTTCCAGTATCCCCACGATGGTGGGCCGCACCCGGTCGAGCATCGCCTCGAACGATTCCACCCCCGGCGCCAGCATCGCGTCGAAGAGCGCCACCGGGTGCCCCCGCTCGCGCAGCAGCGCCGCCGAGAGCAGCGTGGCGAGCGGCGGATACGGCTTCATCCGCGCCTGCTGCTTCGGGTCGTGGGCCAGGTAGTACGAATGCGCGAGCAGGATCATCGATCTCGTCTGGCTGGAAGTGTCCGCGGCCGACTTCCCGCGCCGGATTCCCCTCTCCCGACCTACA
>DASQLJ010000070.1:0-8176 GCA_035630095.1 Longimicrobium sp. | reverse complement strand
AGGGTCCGGCGGGTGCACCTGAAGTACAACCACACCAAGCAGCGCGCCTACTACGAGTGCCACATCCGCTTCGACCGGTGGAAGCTGTTCCTGCGGCACGTGCACTGGGGCGGGCCGGGCACGTTCGACGACCGCAGCGCCACCTACACCCCCTTCGTCCGCGCGCTCCTGCACCAGCTCGGGCAGTATCCGCACGTGGAGATGAAGGCCGGGTCGATGGTGAACTTCATCGGGGCGATCGTCGGCGTGCCGCTGTTCCTGGCACTCGGCGCGCTCACGATCTCGATGGAGCGCTGGGTCTCGACGGGGCTCGCCGGGCTGATGCTGGTGATCTGCCTGCTGAGCATCTCGCGCTCGCGCCCGCGCCGCTTCACCGGCGACACTCCCCCCGCCGACCTCCTCCCCGGCCGCTCGGCCTAGCCCTCCTCCTTCGGAAAGATCCATGGAAACGACCGTCACCTGCCCCTCGTGCGCCGAGCGCGTGATCGCCGCCCCGGGCCTCCTCTGCCCCCGCTGCGGCGCGTCGGTCGCGTCGGAGGCGTTCGCCGCCCAGGCCGCCGAGCTGGAGGCGACCCTCGCCCGCGCCCGTGCCATCCGCCCGCCGCGGTCCGGCGGCGGCACCGTCAACGGCTGGGGCACCACGCTCCTCCACTACCGCCCGCGCGTCGACGGCACCTGGGACGCGACCAAGTGGTTCACCATCGTCTTCCTCCCCATCGTCCCCCTGCGCGGCGTGCACCTGCGCCCCGTGCGCCAGGAGCAGCACATCGCCGGGCAGACCTATCACTACGAGGTGCTCGCGGAGGGGAAGCCCGAGCCGCGCGAGGTCCTGTGGGCGTACGGGATGGCGCTGATCGGGATCATCCCCGCCCTCTTCGCCTTCATGCAGATGAAGCTGGTGACGCGGACGGTGGGTGACGGCCTCGGCATGCTCTTCACGCTGTCGACGCTGGTGTGGCTCGGCTACGTCATGACCCGCTTCGTCAACGCCGACAAGGCCTTCCGCGCCACCGCCGAGCCCGCCGCCGCCACCCCCGCGAAGGTGGGGTGACGCTGACGGGCGGACGAACGAAAGCCCCCTCGCGGACGCAGCGAGGGGGCTTTCCGATTTATTGGCGGATCATTGCGCCAAACTTGTCATCCTGAGCGCGACCACGCCTGCGCCGCAGCCGCCACGATCATCGCAGCGCGAAGGATCTATACCATCGGTCCGAGCGACACGCGGCCTGTCGCTCGAATGCCGAATTTAGATCCTTCGGCCTGCGACTGTCCGCTCATTCGGCGATAACCGCTGGGTCGGCCTCAGGATGACATCTTCAGGGCCCGGTGAGAATCTCCCGATCCACCTGTCGGCGTCTGCGTACAGGGTCAGCGGACGTCGACCTCCACCGGGAGCCAGTGGTTGATGACGTAGGTGCCGTGCTCCTGAACGCGCCGCGCGGGCTGGGTACGCCCGTTCGCGTCCACGGCGCGGGCGATGAGCGTGCAGCGGCCGGGGACGCCGGGCGTCTGCCACTCGAACTGCCAGAAGCGCCACGCGTTCTCCACCGGCTCGCCCAGCAGCTCGGCGGCCGCCCAGCTCCGGCCGCCGTCGCTGCTGACCTCCACCGCGGCGACGGGGACGTTGGCCGCCCACGCGGCGCCGTGCACGCGGTAGAGGGTGTCCGCCTCCACCACCTCGTGCATCGCGGGGCGCGCGATCTGCGCCTTCAGCTTCATCTCGGCGAGGGGCACCAGGGTGGGCACGCCGTGGCGCTCTTCCCAACAGGTGTAGTCGATCGACTGGTAGTAGCCGTTGAACGGCGCGTCGGTCACCACCACGCGCTGGAGCCACTTCACCGACGCCATCCCGAACCACCCCGGCACCACCACGCGCAGCGGAAAGCCGTGCTCGGGGGTGAGCGGCTCGTCGTTCATCGCGAACGCCAGGAGCACGTCGGCGCGCGCCTTCGCCAGCGGAACGCCGCGCGCGTAGTGGATCTCGCAGGGGGGACGCGGCGTGTCCTTGACCATCCCGCGGTCGGCCCCCTCCAGGATCACTTCCACGGCGTCGCCGCGGAGGCCGGCGCGCTCCAGCACGTCGCGCAGCAGCACCCCGGTCCACCGTGCGTTCCCCACCGCGCCCGTGTCCCACGCGAGCCCCTTCGCCCTGGGCTGGAGGAACGAGCGGCCGTTCCCCGCGCACTCCAGCGTGGCGACGACCGTGTGCACCGGCAGGTCGCGCAGGTCGTCCAGCGACAGCTCCAGCGGGCTCGCCACCGCGCCCTCGACCGTCAGGCGCCAGCTGCCCGCGTCGATCTCGGGGATGGGGAAGTGGCAGCGGACGTAGAACTGCTCGTTGGGCGTGATCCACTCGTCCAGCGTGGAGAACGGCATCTCGAGATTGGGCGGGTCTTCTCCACGCGAGATCAGCTCGGGGGTCACCAGTGCGGTGCTGCTTGCTTCCATGGTTGTCCAGGTTCTCCCAGCCGTCGTTCAAGGATGCTGCAGACCCGCTGTCCGCGTGGCGCCACGGCGACCGCTCACCACCACAGCCGATAAAAATCGCTCCGAGTACGGGGTGCGCGCAACCGAACTGCTTCACGGATATGAAGCAGAGGAGGAGGGGACCGGGACGACCGGCCTCCTCCTCCTCCTTTACCGTAGTTCTTTGTGGCGCTTGTGCTTCGGGCAATCGGGCGCGCGGATGAGATGAAGTGCGGGGCTGACCGGTGAAGACGATCGACCCTACCTCCGGCGGGGGAGGTAGTCGGCGATCCAGGCGTTGAACCGCACCGTGGTGTCCAGGTGGAACGGGAGCCGTGTGATCACCGGCGTCGCCGCCTCCCGCTCGGCGGGGGTGGGGTCGCGCCCGCGCACGGTGAGCTGGCTGAACTCCAGCGAGATGCGGTCGCCCGGCTGCAGCAGCAGCGGCGTGGTGAGGTACTGGCTGCCGGTGTGCGACGCGAAGTTCCCCGTCTCGTGCACGCTGGTGACCTGTTCGCTCGCCAGCAGCACCGTCACCGGCTGGCCGCGCGGCACCACGATCACGGGGACCGACCGCCCCGGCGACCCGGGCATCGGCGGCTGGCCGGGCCAGTGCCTGCGCACGGCCAGGTTGAACCGCCCCGGCGCGACCGCCTCGAACTCCGCGCGGTTCACGGTGGTGCTCCCGAGCACGCGGTGCAGCATCACGCTCGCGTGGCTGCCCAGGTACTCGAGCTGCGGGGCCGCCGGGTTGTGGACCTCCGCGGTGGCGGCGACCAGGTTCCGGGGCAGCGGCAGGGGCGTCGTCGGCATGACGGTGTTGGGGCCGCGATACGCCAGGGTGAAGGTGTGGCCCCTGTAGTCGTTCAGCACGAAGGGGAGGATGATGGTGTCGCCCAGGCACACCTCCTTCGCCTCGCGCCTGCGCCAGCACCCGCGCTCGCCCACGCGGATGTACGACTCGTGCTTGATGTGCGTGTACAGCGGGTCGCGGGGACGGACGCGATCGATCCACTCGTAGCGGTACTGCAGGTGGAAGCTGCCGCTGCGCATCGGCCGCGCGTGCACCAGCCAGAAGACGCCGCCGCGCTCGGTGAGCCCGCTGCTCAGCTCGTGGCGGACGATCTGGAAGTCCTCTCCCAGCGTCTGGGCGAGCGCCTGCCGCAGCGCGGCCGTGTCGGGGGTTGCGCGCGCGGCGGCGGACGGCTGCGCGGTGGATGGGGAGGGGAAGAGCGGCGCCGCGGCGAGGCAGAGCGCGACGAGCGGGGTGACGAACCGGCGGGTGGCCATGACGGCCCTCTCACGGCGAAAGGGTGCGCTGCGGAAAGAATTCGCCCGGACGGACGAGGGCTGCTTGCTTCCTGCGGTTTGACCCGCGTCCCCGCCCGCCCGGGCGAATTCTCCATATCCTTCAACACCTTGGCGACTTCCCACCCTGCCGCGCGGGCGCCGGTGTGACACGCCCCGCGGTTCCTCGTGGGCCGGCGGATGGATCCCGCGGCCGGCCCGGTCCACTCACTCCGACCTCACCCGCCGGCGCGGTTCAGGCGAAGCTCGTTGGGCAGCGTCTGGTACGCCCAGTCGAAGATCATCAGGTCGTGCCCGGCGCCGTCGTTCCCCAGGATGCCGGCGCGGATCACCCCGAAGTGCGGCTGCCCGTCGCTCCCCGTCACCCGGAAGATGTAGCTGAACTCGGAGTTCACCGGGATTGGCGCCGTGCTGTAGCCCGCCGCGGGGGCGCGGGTGGCGGCGCGGCAATTCGCGTCGGCGCCGGGGCCGCAGACCAGCGCGGTGGTGCGCCCCGAGAACTCCACCACCGAGGTCCCGTTCAGCGGCACGATCTTCCACCCGCCGGCGTCGCGCTCCAGCCGCCACTGCGCGTTGGTGGCGGTGCCGGCCACGATCGGGTTGGCGTTCTCGTCGGCCTGGAAGCGGAAGCCGCTCGTGGTCGCGCTGGTCTGGTGCGTGTTGATCAGCTCGCCGCTCACGTCGGGGCGCGGCGCCACCGTGATCTCGGCCGAGAGCGCGCTCACGTGCTCCAGCGTGTCCACCGCGGCGATGCGGTAGCCGTAGGTGTGCCCGTTGGCGGCGCGCAGGTCCACGAAGCCGGTGGCGTCGGTCTCGCCCAGCGCGTAGAGGTACGGCTGGCTGTCGATGCGCGTGAGGTACACCTGGTACTTCCACAGGCTCTGCGCGTTGCCGTTGGCGTGCCAGCGGACGAACGCGGCGCCGTCGAGCGCGATGGCGCTGTCGGCCACCGGCGCGGTGGGGATGGTGGCCACCGGCACCAGCACCGACTCGCGGAACTCGGTGGGCGCCTCCTCGTTGGTGTCCTCGTTGGTGGTGGCCACGTAGTACTCGTACGTGTTCCCCGGGGTCACGTTGCGGTCGCGGTAGATGCAGCCGTCCACCGTGCAGCTGGTGACGGTGGCGATCAGGAAGAAGCCCGAGCCGCCGGCGCGCCGCGCGTAGACACGGAAGGGCTCCTGGTCCCACCGGGTGGGCGGGTACCAGGTCACGTCCACGGCGGGGAAGCCGCTGGGCTGGCCGGTGGCGGTGAAGCCTTCCAGCACCCAGCGCGCGGCCACGGCCAGCTCCTCGGGGGCGTCGGGGCGGTTGCCGCCGCCGACGATCCCGCCGTTGTCGTCGTTGCACGCGGCGAGCATCGCCGCCGCGGCCAGCAGGGAGAACAGTCGGGTGGTTCGCATGGGGTCCATCTGCCGATGAGGGGGTGCGGAGATCCGCGTGTGTCGGCAGAATGGAAAGGCAACGCCCGTTCCCCTCCGGGCACGCCGAGCCGGGCCATATCTAAGTCAATGATACGTAAGATGATGTGTCCATCGGCACGATCCCGGGCCCGGCGCGCGCTCGTCCCCCGCATGGGTCGATCGGGTTTCGCTCGCGTGGGACAGCGTCGCGCCAGATCCCCGCATCCCGCAACAGCGGCTCTCACAGAGGACACAGAGGTCACGGAGGGCGCGCCGACCTTCCTCCGTGACCTTCGTGGCCTCTGTGAGAGACCGCAGTTCGAGGGCGGCGGACGAACGAGAGCCCCGGCCCGACGAATCGGACCGGGGCTCTTCATCCACCGGGCGGGAACGATCAGCCGACGACGAGGTTCAGCAGGCGGTCGGGGACGAAGATCGTCTTGCGCACCTGCTTGCCGTCGATGAAGCGCTGCACGTGCTCGTCGGCCAGGGCGGCGTCGCGCGCGGCGTCCTCGGTGATGCCGCGGGCCATGGGCATGCGGGCGCGCACCTTCCCGTTCACCTGCACCACGAACTCCACCCGGTCGGCCACCGCCTTCGCCTCGTCGTACCCCGGCCACGCGGCGGTGCGGAAGATGGAGCCGGCGTTGCCGAGGCGCTCCCACAGCTCCTCGGCCACGTGCGGCGCGTACGGGGCCAGCAGCCGCACCAGCGGCTCCACCGCGGCGCGCTCCGGCGTGCGCCCGCCGGCGCGCACCGTGTTCAGGTACTCCATCATCGCCGCGATGGCGGTGTTGAAGGAGAGCGCCTCGCTGTCTTCCGTGACCTTCTTGATGGTGGCGTGCAGCTTCTGCTCGACCTCGGCGTCCAGCGGCCGGTCCTTCGACGACAGGACCGCGTCCCACAGGCGGTTGAGGAAGTTGTACGGCCCGCTGATCCCCGCCTCGCGGAAGTCGCCGCCCTCCTGGTACGGCCCCAGGAACATCAGGTAGGCGCGGAAGGTGTCGGCGCCCCAGTGCGCGATGTACTGGTCGGGGACGATCACGTTGCCCTTGGACTTGGACATCTTCGATCCGTCCTTGACGATCAGCCCGTGCGCCCGGAAGCGGGTGAACGGCTCCTCGAAGTCGATCAGCCCGAAGTCCTTGAGGGCCATGGTGATGAAGCGCGCGTACAGCAGGTGCAGCACCGCGTGCTCGTTGCCGCCGATGTAGCTGTCCACCGGCAGCCAGCGCTTCGTGATCGCCGGGTCGAACGGCGCGCCGTCGTCGTGCGATGACGGGTAGCGCAGGAAGTACCAGGCGCTGTCCAGGAAGGTGTCGCTCACGTCCGTCTCGCGCCGCGCCGTCCCGCCGCAGGTAGGACACGTGGTGATGTACCACTCCTCGTGCCGCGCCAGAGGACTGATGCCGCTCGCGTCCGGCTTGTAGTCCGCGATCGGCGGCAGCAGCACGGGGAGCTGGTCCTCGGGCACCGGCACCGTTCCGCAGTCGTCGCAGTACAGGATCGGGATCGGCGGCCCCCAGTAGCGCTGCCGCGAGATCGTCCAGTCGTGCAGGCGATAATTCACGCGCGCCTCGGCCAGCCCCTTCCCGGCCAGCCACTCCGTCGCCGCGCGCTTCGCCTCGTCCACCTCCATCCCGTCGAACTGCCCGCTGTTCACCAGCCGCCCCGGCCCGGTGTACGCCTCGGACAGGGGAGTGGACGCGTCCTCGCCCTCGCCCGCGACGACGCGGACGATGGGGAGGCCGAACTGGGTGGCGAACTCGAAGTCGCGCTCGTCGTGGCCGGGGACGGCCATGATGGCGCCCGTGCCGTACTCCATCAGCACGTAGTCGGCGATCCAGACGGGGATCTCCTGGCCGGTCGCGGGGTTCACCGCGCGGGCGCCGGTGTCCACGCCGGTCTTGGTCTTGTCGGTCTTCTTGCGCGTGACCAGATCCTGCGCGCTGGCCTGCCTGCGGTACGCGTCGACGGCCTCGCGGCGCTCGGGCGTGGCGATGCGCTCCACCAGCGGGTGCTCGGGCGCCAGCACCATGTACGTCGCGCCGAACACCGTGTCAGGGCGCGTGGTGAAGACGCGGATCACCGGCTTCTCGGGCTGGATCTCGGCTGAGGCGTGCCGGTCCTCCGCCACCTTCGCGCGGGCGATGGGGAACTGCAGCTCGGCGCCCTCGCTGCGGCCGATCCAGTTCTCCTGCGCCTTGCGGGTGCTGTCGCTCCAGTCGATGTGCTTCAGGTTCTCCAGCAGCCGCCCCGCGTAGTCGGTGATGCGGAAGAACCACTGGCTCAGGAAGCGCATCTCCACGGGCGTGCCGCAGCGCTCGCACTCGCCGCCCACCACCTGCTCGTTGGCGAGCACGGTCTGGCAGCTCGGGCACCAGTTCACCGGCGCGGCCTTCTTCTCGGCCAGTCCGTTCTTGTACAGCTGCAGGAAGATCCACTGCGTCCAGCGGTAGTATGACGGGTCGGTGGTGTCCACCGTGTGGTTCCAGTCGTACATGAAGCCCACGCGGCGCAGCTGCCGGGTGAAGCGCTCCACGTTCCGCGGGATCAGCTCGCTGGGGTGGATCCCCTGCTTCAGCGCGAAGTTCTCGCTGTGGATGCCGAACGCGTCGAAGCCGATCGGCTCGAACACGTCGAACCCCTGCAGCCGCTTGAAGCGGCCGTAGATGTCGGCGCCGGTGAACGCGTAGATGTTCCCCACGTGCAGCCCCTCGGCGCTCGGGTACGGGAACATCATCAGGTTGTAGAACGGCTTCTCGGCCTTGAGAAGCTCGTCCGCCGTCCAGGTGTTCACGCCCTGCTCGTCCCAGCGGGCCTGCCACTTCCGCTCGACCTCGGCGGGGTTGTAGCTGTCGGTCTGGTGCGTGTCGGTCCGGTCCGTATCGCTGCTCATCGAACGCGTCTGGCAAAGATGGAGAGGGCCGCGGTCCCGGCGCACAGCGCGCCAGCCGCGTTCGATGAGCAGCGATACGGACCGGACCGACACGCACCAGACC
>DASQLJ010000069.1:0-11030 GCA_035630095.1 Longimicrobium sp. | reverse complement strand
CGTGGGGCCGGCGGTCTCGAAGCTGAGGACCACCAGGTCGCCCACGTCGAGCGTCACGGTTGCCATCGCGTCCTCCCGGGTACGGGTGAGATGGGGTGGAGTCCGGCGCGAAGCGGCTGCGAGGGTCACGCCGCGTCTGTGTCGGGGAGCGCGGGGCCGCAGCCCAGCACGTGCGTGCAGCCGGCTTCCTCGTTGGTGTCGCACCCGCTCATCCCGTCGGTGCAGCAGTCGGGTGAGTAGGGGGTGTACGGAGTGGTGTCGTGCGGCTGCGGGCCCTTGATGGCGAACGACTGCACCTCGAGGGTGTCGGGGCTCAGCTTCATCGGCCGGCTCCTCTGGTTGCGGGGATGGACGCGAAGGGCCGGAGCCCAGCCGGGCGGCCCTTCGCGCGTGCATGGCTCCCGGCGCTACTCGACCGCGATGATGGTGACGGGGCAGTACCCGTCGGCGGAGCCGTGGTCGCTCTGGCTCTGGCAGCCGCCGTTGGTGGGGTAGATGCCGCAGCCGCTGTCGCAGCCGGTGCAGCAGAAGCCGCCGCCCGGCACCGCGGACGCGGTGGTGAACGACTCGACCTTCAGGTCGTCGGGATTGAGCGCCATGAGGTTCTCCTTCGGATCGGGGAACGGACGCTCCGTACCCGAACGGGCACGGAGCGGAGGCGATCGCCGCGGGCGGCGGTGCCGCCCGCGGCGCGGGTTCCGTGGGGTCAGGCCCCCAGGACCGGGCAGTACGCGTCGCCCGAGGCGCTCGCGCAGCCGCCCGCGGTCGGGTCGTCGCCGCAGCCGCTGACGCAGCCGGTGCAGCAGTCGCCGCCCCCGCCGGGGAGCAACCAGCTGCTGCCGCCGGTGGGGAACGTGTCGACGGTCAGGTCGTTGGGGTCGAGCGTCATCGATGCTTCTCCAAAGGGGGTGGGATGGCCGCGCCCGGTCGGGAACGGTCGGGGTGATGCGGGCCGCGGGCTCCGGCGAAGCCCACGGCCCGGTGCCGAGCCCAGGCCGCCGCATCACCGGCGGTGCCGATGGTTGATGGGGCAGTGGGCGAGGCGGCCCCCGGACGGCACGGGCCGTCCAGGGGCGTTCGATTCCGTGCGAAGCTCAGTACTCCGCCGGCTGGATCGTCTTCGGGCACAGCATGCCGTCCGAAGCGCTCGCGCAGCCGCCCGCGGTGGGATTGATGCCGCAGCCGCTGTCACAGCCGGTGCAGCAGTAGCCGCCGCCGGGGCCGATGACGGTTCCGCCGGGGACGATGGCGAACGATTCCACGTTCAGGTCGTCGGGGTTGAGCGTCATGATGAACGTCTCCTGAGGGGTGTGGAGAGTGGGGCGCACGTATGAGGACGTACGCCGCGTGGCGCGCCGTCCTGACGGCGCGAAGGATGGGCTGGGTCGGCGCGGCCGTCTGCCGCGCGCGCCCGCTTCGCGGGTCGTGCGCGACCGTGGAGGGGGCCACGCCAAAGGCCCGGCGCATGGTGCGCGCCGGGCCTCGAGGTTCAGCAGGTCTCTCGAGCCACGCCGAGACAGCCGCGGGGACGACAGGTCGCCGCCGCCCCTGCGCCGTCCACGACCACGGCCGCAGCCGGGGCGGCCGCGGGCGTGGAGCAAAACGGGCGCGGAGCGGGGGAGTGGCTGTGCATGGGCAACTCGGGTGGTCGCGGAGGCGACGACGTACGATCCGGCGGGAAAGGTAACACCGCTACAGACGGCGATCAACGACTGTCAGAACCGCAGACACGATTCACGACGGCGGTGGAGGTCATCTGATTACGACGGCGAGAAACGATCGCCCGCTCCGTGAGCCGGAGCGGGCGATGATGTCCGTTCAATCTGCCGGAAGGCCGGAGAAACGAAGCGCTCCGCGCACCTGTCCCTTTACGTCCCGTGACGCCGCGCTACGACCATCCCTGAATAGAAGTCGTGCGGCCTGGCCCGCTCACCGGCGGCTGAAGCCCGCTTTCATCCTCCGGGTCGGCGTAGCCGGTGGCCGACTCAGGGGCAGGTGGCGGTGCAGTCGGGCGTGTTGCAGTTGCGCGTTGGGCCCGCGTCGTGCGCGGCCACCGTCCCCTGCGCCGGGTCCGCCTCGGGCGATGCGGCGAACGACTCCACCTCGAGCGGCTCCAGGTCCAGCCGGATCTTTTCCATGGCTCTGCTCTCCCGTGACGGTGACAGGACACGCGGAACACCTGCGTTCCGTGCGGTCGATATCGCCGCACAGGTGGTGCCACGTGGCGTGAAATGGCTGAACGACGAACAGCCGCACGCGTGCCCAGGTGCGGCCGGTGGACGAGTCGTCCGATGGCGTGATCGCTCAGGCCGGCTGCGGCGCGGCCGCGATGTCGTCCGCGGCCTGGGCCTGCTCGCGGTAGACGGCGGGCGCGGCGGGGCAGCCCGCGGCGACCACGCAGCGCTCGCAGAACGCCCGCCGCGCGGTGCAGACGGCGCGGCCGTGGTCGATCATCAGGTGGGTGAAGAGCACGCGGCGCTCGGGGGGGAGGAGCGGGATCAGGTCCTGCTCCACCTTCTCGGGATCCTCCTCGCGCGTGAGCCCCAGGCGCGCGGCGAGCCGCTTCACGTGCGTGTCCACCACCACGCCCTCGGCGATGCCGAAGCCCACGCCCAGCACCACGTTGGCCGTCTTCCGCCCCACGCCGGGGAGCGTGGTGAGCGCCTCGATCGTCCGCGGCACCTCGCCGCCGAAGCGCTCCTCCAGCGCCTGCCCCAGGCCGATCAGCGAACGGCTCTTGTTGCGGAAGAAGTTGAGCGTCTTGAGGTACGCCTCCATCTCCTCCTGGCTCGCCGCCGCGTAGTGGGCCGCGGTGCGGAAGCGGGCGAAGAGCGCGGGCGTCACCCGGTTCACCGACGCGTCGGTGGTCTGCGCAGAGAGGACGGTGGCGACCACCAGCTGCAGCGCGGACTCGTGGTCGAGCGAGCACCGGCTGTCGGGGTACTGCGCGTGCAGCCGGTCCAGTATCCGGCCCAGGCGCTCACGGCGGGCGGCCCTGCTTTCTCGCGGCAAAGATCTCCTCCACTTCTTCCAGTTCGTATGCGTTCAGCACGTTGCGGGGGCCGAGCCAGGCCTTCCGCGCCACGCGCACCCCCCACTGCACGTTGTCGAGCGAGTCGGCCGAGTGCGCGTCGGGGTTGATGGGGACCAGCACCCCGCGCTCGGCTGCGTAGCGCGCGTTGCGCCAGTCCACGTCCAGCCGCGTGGGGTCGGCGTTGATCTCCACACACACGCCGTGCTCGGCGGCCGCGTCGATCACGGCGTGGACGTCCACCTCGTAGCCGTCGCGGCGCAGCAGCAGGCGGCCGGTGGCGTGGCCCAGCATGGTGATGCGGGGGTTCGACACGGCGCGCAGCAGCCGGTCCGTCATCGCCTTGCGGCCGATCCCGAAGGCCGAGTGGACGGAGCCCACCACGTAGTCGAAGCTGGCCAGCACGTCGTCCGCATAGTCGAGCGAGCCGTCGGTAAGGATGTCGCTCTCCACGCCCTTGAACAGGCGGACGCGCTGCTTCCCCCGTCCCCCGTGCGCGCGGTTCCACCCGTCGATGTCGGCCTGCTGCGCCTTCACCTTCGACGGGGGGAGGCCGCCCGCGTAGCCGGCGGACTGCGAGTGGTCGGCGATCCCCAGGTAGCGCCACCCCCGCTCGCGAGCCGCCTCGCCCATCTCGGCCACGCTGGCGCGCCCGTCCGAATACGTCGTGTGGCAGTGGAAGGTGCCGCGGAGATCGCCCAGCTCCACCAGCCCGGGGAGCGTCCCCGCCGCCGCCGCCTCGATCTCGCCCCACCCCTCGCGCAGCTCGGGCTCGATGAAGGCGAGCTCCAGCGCCTTGTACAGCGCCTTCTCGTCGCGGGCGGCGACGCGCTTGTCGCCGCGCCAGAGGCCGTCGGCGGCCAGTCGCAGCCCCATCCCCTCCGCGCGCGCCTCCATCTGCCGGAGATGTTCGCCGCTGCCGGTGGCGTGGAGCAACGCCGTGGCGAATCCCTTCGGCTCGACGCAGACCAGGGTGGCGCGCAGCCCGTCGGAGAAGCGGATCTCGGCGTGGCTCTCGTGCGCCGGGCCGGCGGGCGCGGCCCCGCTCAGGGCGCGGAAGGCCGCGAGCACCGCCGCGGGCTCCTTCGACGCCGCGACCAGGTCCACCGACTCCACCACCTCAAGGTCGCGCCGCACCTCGCCGGCGACCTCGGCCTTCCGTACGGTTTCCAGCGTGCCGAGCCACTCCAGCAGCCGGTCGGCCACCTCCAGCGCGGCGTAGAGGCGCCTCCGCCCCCGCGCCGCGCGGGCGAAGGCGACGCTCTCCAGGATCTTCGCGGTCGTCTTCGCGCCGAAGTTGGGGAGCGCGTCCAGCTTTCCGGCGGCGGCGGCCTCCTCCAGCCGGTCGAGCGAGTCGATCCCCATGTCGGCGTAGAGGGAGCGGATGCGCTTCGGCCCCAGCCCCTTGATCCGCATCAGGTCGTACAGCCCGATCGGCGTGTCGGCCGCGAGGCGCTCGTAGAGGCGCGAGGTGCCGGTGGTGACGATCTCGCGGATCACCTCGGCGATGCCGGAGCCCACGCCGGGGAGCGAGGTGAGCCGCCCCTCGGCGGCGAGCTGCTCCAGGTCGGCGCCGCTGGCCTCCAGGCGGCGCGCGGCGGTGGCGTAGGCCTTGGCGCGGAACGGGTCGCCGCCGATCACCTCCAGCAGCATGGAGATCTCGTGGAGGACGCCCGCGACCTCCGGCGCCTTCATCCGCTGGCCGGCCGCCCGCGGATCCCCCCGTCGCCCGAGAGCACCACGCGGTGGAAGGGGAGCCGGGTGAGCGGCACCTGGCCCGGGCGCTCCTCGGCGCGGCGCTCGGCGGCGGGGAGGGCGTCCACGTCCGTCGGGTGCTGGTCCACGTACCACATCGCCCGCGCGAGGAGCTTCATCGCCTCGGTGGTGGTGAGGATGGAGTACAGCCCCGCCATCTCGCCGCCGGGAAGGATGTTCTCGAAGTCCTTCGCCCCCTCGCGCCCCGGCCCGTCGGCCCAGGTGGCGGGGATGCCGGAGCCCACCTCGGTCTCGAACGGGATCACGCTGAACCCGGCCCGGCCGCGGCGCAGCCCCAGCACCATCAGCACGCTCAGCTCCTGGTAGGCGGCGCCGAGCGGGTCGCGCGCGTCGGCCAGCGTCGCGAAGAAGCCGTCCACCGGCTCGGGGGGGACGTCGGTGGCGATGCTGGCCCAGAACAGCTTGGGCGGAAGCTGCAGGTACAGGCTGGGCGTGGGCATGCAGAAGCGCCATCCCTCCAGCGCCGGCGCGGCCTCCACCAGGTAGCGGGCGACCGCCGGCTCCAGCACGTAGGTGCGCCGCCCGAAGCGCCAGAAGTTGAGCGCCTGGTAGAGGAGCGCGCGGTACTCCTCCATCGCCACGCCGCCGGCCTCGGCGGGGCCCATGTCGCGCGCCGCGTCGCCGGCCAGGGTGAGGAACGCGAAGCGCTCGCGCGCCGCCGGGTCCTCGCCGTGCGCCTCGGCCTCGGCCAGGATGCGCGGGAACACGCGGATCTCGAACCCCGCCTCGCCGAACGCGATCTCGTAGGGGGTGATGAAGGGCCCGGAGCTGCGCCGCGCCTGGTACGCCCCCGTTTCGTTCTCGCTCTCGCTCTCCGTCAAACCGCCTCCCATTCCCGTCGTCCACACACGACCGCCGGTCGGCGCCGGCGGTGAATCCATCGAAATCCTCTCACTGCCTGCGATCCAGGAGACCTGTTCCGCGCATCCGGACCCTTTCGCGGCACGGTCGCCCGCCGTTCGCGCGGGCGGATTCCGCGTCGTGTTGCGGCGGATTCCCTCGGCGCGAGACTGTCACCGTGATCGGCCCGGCTTCTCTGCAAACCGGGCGCCGCACCTCTGCCCGGGAGATGTCGGCCACACGCGTCGCCCGAGCGGCTAGTCCGGCCCGCCCTCGCGGTCGTCGTCCATCTTCTCCATCTCCACCGAGGTCTCCAGCACCTGCGGCGAGCGCCCGCCGAGGAGGCCGCGAAGCTGCTCCCAAGTTCCGCGCTGGCGCACCAGCACCACGGCCACGTCGAAGTCGTGCTCGTACACCCCGTCGAGGTAGAGGAAGTGCACGTCGCCGAGCGGATCGGGGATCGGCACCGTCACCGGCTCGCCGTCGATGGTGACGGAAACCTCGTCCTCGTCCTCGATCTCGTCCGCCGTGAGCGCGCGCTCGACGAAGAGGTCGCCGTCCACCTCCCACGCGTCCTCGGCCACGGGCTCGCCGGCGCGGTAGAAGAACGGCTCGAACGCCTTGCCCTTGCGGCGCTTGAAGTTCTCGTCCTCGGCCCAGTCCAGCTCCTCCAGCGCGTCCTCGCCCGCGGCCGACTCGCGGTGGTGGCGGATCTCGTGGGTGATCGTCTCCCACAGCTCGGCCTCCCAGTCGAAGTCGGGATCGAGGCGCGACAGCTCGCGGAACGAACCGTGGTACAGGTGCACGCCCGAGCGCACGGTCTCCGCCGCGTTGCCGGGCAGGTCGTACTCGCCCGTGGCGCACTCGCCGAGGGTGAAGATCTCGGGCATGGTGGGGTGCGGCAGCGCCTCGGGGTGCACCGCCACGAACTCCACCCCGTGCCGCAGCTCGCGCGGGATCTCGTCGAACATCTCCCGCGCCCGCCGCTCGAACGTTTCGTACTTCATCGGCCCAGCGCGCGCTGGCGAACTGTGTCGGACGTGAGGACGGAGAAGCGGCCGGGTATGATTGCTTCGGGGTCTTCGAGGAAGGTCAGGAGAATCGCAACGACATGGGCGGGCGAGGGCGACGGCACGCGGAGATAGATGACGCCCGGAGGCACCGGAGCAAGATGGCGGTATATCAATTCGCCGAAATCGCGATCGAAGGTGATCAGCACACGGTCGGAATCACGGGCAATCCGGAGCACGTCCACATCCGGCGCCCCGGGGGATTCTTCGGCAATGGCGGCGATGTCGTAGCCGGCGCTCCGCAGATGCGAGACGCATTTCACGGGAATGTTTCGTCCGCGATGAGCCGCATCAAGCAGCGCCGCGGTGCAGAGGCTGGATTGCACCGTCGGTCACGCACTCCTGTGCGTATGCAAACACTGCCTGAAGCCCTTCGGGCGTTAGCGTCGGGTAATTCTCGAGCACCTCCTCGCGCGTCCAACCCGAAGCAAACAGGCTCAGGAGGAATTCGACACCGAGCCGGGTGCCGCGTACGGTAGGCTTGCCGACCAGAATTTCCGGATCCTGGGTTATATGCTCGCGCCAGTTCATCGCCGCCCCCAATGTTCGAGTGCACCATGCGCCTCGTCGCCCCGCCATGTGATCGGACTGTTCTTCGCGTGCGAATCCGATCCTTGCTGGAGCGCGTGTCGGCACTCGAAAGATGATGCGCGGGCAAGGTGCCGTAAAGACACAATCAGGACCATCCTTCCCACCGTCCGGTGATTCGTCGAAGATCTTTTCGGCCGGAACCTTGCTGCTCCGCTCTCCATGGAAACCTCAACCGGCGAGTGGCGGATGGCGAGGACGGCGACGGTGTGGTGCGTGTTCGAGCGGCTGCCGCACGAGAGGTGCCCGGCGTTGTGCGCGGTGTGCGCGTCGGCCGAGGTGGCGGAGGAGATGGTGGCGCTGAGCCGCCGCGAGAAGGAGGCCGACGGCGAGCCGCCCGGCGAGTGGACGGTGACGCCCTGGACCGTGCTGGACCGGCAGATGGCGAAGATCGAGAGCGCCGACCAGATCAGCCACGTGCTGGACCCCATGCGCGGCGCCCTCGCCTACCCCGCCGCCGCCAGCGAGCGCCCGAAGCGCGGATTGCGCAAGCGGTAGCATCGTCCGCTGGACGTCTGCCGATGGTCGTGGAAATGCGAGGACGGGCCGCTCCCGTGGGGGAGCGGCCCGTCTTCACGTCCATCGCGGCGAGCGGGCCTACTTCAGCTCGTCCACCGAGTCGATCACGCTGCCGACGAGGCCGTAGTCGATGGCCTGCCTGGCGTTGAGCCAGAAGTTGCGGTGCGTGTCCTTCTCGATGCGCTCCAGCGTCTGCCCCGTCTCGCGGGCGAAGATCTGGTTGATGCGCTCGCGCATGCGCAGGATCTCGCGCGCCTCGATCTCCACGTCGGCCGCCATGCCGCTGGAGCCGCCGGCCGGCTGGTGCAGCAGGAAGCGCGTGTTGGGGAGCGCGAACCGGTCCGCGAGCGGCACCGACACGTAGATCAGCGCGCCCGCGCTGGCCACCCACCCCGTCCCCACCATCCGCACCCGCGGCTTGATGAAGCGGATCACGTCGTGGATGGTGTCGCCGCTCTCCACGTGCCCGCCCTGCGAGTTGATGAAGATGGTGATCGGCTTGTCGCTCGCGGCCGCCATGGCCAGCAGCTGACCCATCACGTGCGAGACCAGCTTCTGGTTGATCTCGCCGCTGATGATCAGGTTGCGCGCCTCGAACAGGCGGTCGCGCACGGCGTCGGTCATGGCCGCGGCGTTGCGCTCGGCACCCTCGGCCGGCTTCGGCTGGGGAGTCTCCTCCCCGTCTTCTTCCTGTAGCCTGTCCATTGTCCCCGTTGGTCGCGTCAGCCAGTCTGCACAGCAGGATCGCCGGCAAGATAAGCGGGCGGGCCTCGCCGGAACAGCGCCCGCCGGCCGCCGCTTCCGGCGAGCGCAGGTTCGGTGCCGCCGCGGGGCGGGGAAGCGTCCGCCGCGGTCGACGCGGGCGCCGCGGCGGACGGTGGGCTTCTACGGCTGCGCGGCGGTGGTCCCCGGCACCAGGCGCACGATCCACAGCCCCGAGTTGAAGTCGCTGGCGAACACCAGCCCGTTGTGCGGCACCGCCGACCAGGCGAAGGGGAAGTCGCGCACCGCCGACTGGGCGTCGCTGGTGGTGATGGAGGCGATCTCGCGGCCCGCGAGCTGGCCGACGAGGTTGCCCGACACGTCCACCGCGCGGATGCCGCCGGTCCACGCGGCCACGTACATGGTGTCGTTCGCGATCCAGAAGGAGTGCACGCCGCTGTTGGGCACCGCGTAGGCGGCGACCTCCCTGGGCACCGAGGGGTCGCTCATGTCCAGCACGTGCACGTATCCGCCGGTGGCGAAGCGCTCCCCCAGGTTGGCGTCGCGCGGCATGATCTGGTCGCCGACGAACACGTACTTCTTCCCCGCGGCGTTGGTGTAGGGGAAGGCGTAGGCGGTGTTGCCGTACACCGCGCCGCGCCACTGCACCCGGTAGCGGTACTGCCCCACCAGCTTCGGCCGGCGCGGGGTGCCCTGCATGATCCCGTTGCCCACGTCCACCACCAGCAGGCCGTCGTCCCAGTAGCTCAGGTATGCCAGGCCGTCCTTCACCGCCACGTCCTGCAGGAAGCGGTTGGGGCGCTCGGGGATGCCCCAGCGGCCGATCTCGCGCGGGTCGCTGGGGAGCGACAGGTCGATGATCGCCATCTCCGAGGTGCCCTGGTCCACCACGTAGGCCCTGTCGCCGTCCAGCCACAGGTTGTGCGCGCCGCCGAGCAGCGTCTCCCAGTACTCGCCGATCGGCCTGGGGTGCGCCGGGTCCTTCAGGTCCAGGATGACGATGCCGTTGCGGCGGCTGCGGGCGCCCTCGCGCGTGAGCACCGCCAGCGTGCCGGCGGCGTTCACCGCCACGTCGTTGATGATGGCGGCGTCGACGCTGATCGAGTCGGTGAGCTTCGGGTGGGCGGGATCGGTCACGTCCCACGCGTACATCCGCCCCATGGTGCAGCCGGGGCACACCCCGAAGCTGCCGTGGTAGGCGTAGTCGCGCCCGTCGCCGCCGCGGAACACCGCCAGGTCGGTGGTGCGCGTGTGCGTGACCGGGGCGCGGCCCACCAGCTCGAAGCGCGCGGCGGTGCGCGGCGCCTGCGCGGCGGCGGGAGCGGCGGCGGCCAGGAGGGCCAGGGCGGCGAGCAGCGAGCGGGCGGCGGTCGGGCTCATGGGGGCGCGTGGGCGAACGGGGTGTGCGGTCGGCGCGGAGGGCGAACGGAGCGCCCGCCGGGAAGCATCGTCCCCGCGGGTGCGCGCTGTCAACTGAACGCCCGACCGCGCCCCCGTCTGACCACGGGGGCGCATCTCGTGCCGGATCGCGTCGCACGGTCGCCGGCAGGGCAGCCGGTGCCGGGAAACCGGCCGGGAGACGCGGACGCGGGAATCGGCACCCGGCGCAAAAAACCAGGGACGATGCGCACCTCTCACGCGCATCGTCCCTGGTTCGATTCCCACGATACCAGCCTTCACCGCCGGATACCGGGGCGCGGGCGGTGAACGGAAATGCCAACGATTCGCGTGAGGGATTCGCGCCCGGAGGGCCGAGACACCGGCGCGCCCGCGCCGATCCTTCGGATCCGCGGCGGGGCCTGGCGCGCCGGGGGCTCGGCGCCGTTGGCAACGGCGGTATCGTTGCCTACGGCGCGCGAAGCCCGGCCCGGAGCGCAGCGGAGGGACACGCCCCACCCCCGCCGTCCGTCCTCTTCCTCAACCTCGCCCGGCGACAGGGCATGCGACCTCGCGGACGCGAACGGACCGGCCTGCTGTCCCCCTGTCGCCTAGATCCGCTCCCGCAGGTAGCGCACGATCTCGTCCTGGCTGATGCGCGCCTGCTGCATGGTGTCGCGCTCGCGGATGGTGACGGTGCCGTCGGACATCGTCTCGCCGTCGATGGTGATGCAGAACGGCGTGCCGGCCTCGTCCTGCCGCCGGTAGCGCCGGCCGATGGCGCCCGACTCGTCGTAGAAGCTGGGAATCCCGCGGGCGCGCAGGTCCTCGTGGATCTGCGTGGCGCGGTCGGGCATGCCGTCCTTCTTCACCAGCGGGAAGACGCCGGCCTTGAGCGGCGCCAGCGACGGCTTGATGCCCAGCACCGTGCGCACCTCGCCCTCCACCTCTTCCTCGCGGTAGGCGTTGGCGAGCACCGCCAGCGTCACCCGGTCGGCCCCGGCGCTGGTCTCGATGATGTAGGGCAGGTACTTCTCGTTCGCCTGCGGATCGACGTACTGCAGCTTCTTGCCGCTGTACTCCTGGTGCCGCCCCAGGTCGAAGTC
>DASQLJ010000068.1:0-5493 GCA_035630095.1 Longimicrobium sp. | reverse complement strand
GGTGGGGCCTCTGCCACGCCACGACAGCGAGCACCTGGAGATCGCCGCGAAGGATGGGCGGGCGGTGGTCACCTACAACCGCGACGACTTCCTGGAGCTCACGCACGCGGCCCTGGCGACCGGCACGCCGCACCTGGGCGTGGTGGTCGTCACGCGCAAGCTGAAGCGAGACGCGCCGCTGGTCGCCCATGCGCTGAAGCGGTGGTGCGCGGTGCGGCCGGCCATGCAGCCGTACGAGGTGGCCTACCTGTCGGGCTGAACCGCGGGGACCGGCTCGGCGCGGAGGCGCAGGTGCACGGTGGTGCCGCGGCCGGGGGTGGAGTCGACGGTGATCTCGGCGCCCCAGCTCTCCACCATCCGGCGGACGATGGCCAGCCCCAGGCCGGTGCCGCTGGTGCGCGTGCTGAAGCGCGGCTCGAAGATGCGCGGCAGCAGCTCGGGCGCGATCCCCTCGCCCGTGTCGGCCACGTCCACGCGCACCCAGGCGCCGCCGCCTTCCGGCGCCGCGGCGATGCGCACCTGCCCGCCGTCGCCGTCCAGCGCGCCGCGCGCGTTCTCCAGCAGGTTCACCAGCACCTCGCGCAGCTCGCCCTCGCGCGCCAGCACCCGCGGCGTGCCGGGCTCGATCTCCACCGCGTAGCCGATCCCGTCGTCGCCGCCGCGGTATAGGGCGAGCGTGTCCTCGGCCACGCGCCGCACGTCCAGCGGCTCGGGCGGCTCCGCGCTCTCGGAGGGGGTGCCGAAGCGCGAGAAGGCGCGCGCGATCTCGCCCAGACGGTCGATCTCGCGGAGCACCGCCTCCACGTTGCGGCCCAGGATGTCGCCGAAGTCGGCGCGGCCGTCGCCCCAGGCGCGGCTCACGTGCTGCACGGCCAGCTTGATCGGCGTGAGCGGGTTCTTGATCTCGTGCGCCACCTGCCGCGCCATCTCGCCCCACGCCAGCACGCGCGCCGAGCGGATCTCGGCGGTCACGTCCTCCAGCACCAGCACGGCGCCGCGCGCGCCCTCCTCCACCGGCAGGCGCCGCAGCCGCAGCCGCACCACCCGCCCCTCCACCTCGCGCTCGTCCGTCCACTCGCGCGTCCCCTCCGCCAGGAAGCTCCGCACCGTCGCCGCGACCACGGCCGGGAGCGGCCGGTCCTCCGGGATGCGGTCCCCCGGCTCCAGCTCGGCGCCCAGGATCTGCGAGGCGCGCGGGTTCACCAGCGCCACGCGGCCCTGCGCGTCCAGCGCCATCACGCCGGTGCCGGCCTGCGCCACGATCGCCTCGGTGCGCCGCGTCTCGCGCACCAGCGCGCTCTGCGCCAGGCTCAGCCGCCGCACCATGCGGTTGAACGAGCGGTAGAGCCCGCCGAACTCGTCCTTGCGCCGCGCGGGGAGGCGCACCCGCAGGTCGCCCTCGCCCACCGCGGCCGACGCCCGGCTCATCGCGTCGATCGGCCGGGTGAGCGCGCGGCCGACCAGGAGCGAGAGGACGACGGAGAGCGTGCCGCCCAGGAGGACGGCCAGCAGGATCACGTCGGCCAGCTCGCGCTGGCGCCGCGCGATCTCGCCGGTGGCCAGCGGCGTGGGCGAGGCCAGCGCGTTCTGCTCGCCCATCGCGCGGTAGGCGACCAGGTACTCGTGCCCGGCCAGGCGCCGCTCCTCGTGCGCCTGCACCGCCTCGCCCACGGTGAAGCCCAGGTAGATGGAGGGCGGGAGCCAGGCGTGGTACAGCCCCAGGTCGATCACCTCGGGCGTCGCCGCCTCCACCAGCACGCCGCGGTGGTAGAGGAGGAGGTCGGCGTTCACGTGCCGCGCCAGGTCCTCGATGGCGGCGGCGTGCGCCTCGGCGGCGGCCTGCGCCAGCGACTGGTCGGCGACGGCGGCGGCGGTGCGCTCCACCTCGCGCGAGAGGGCGCGGTAGGCGGTCTCTCCGAACGCCGCCATCGGCAGCAGGAAGAAGGTGAACAGCGCCAGCGTGAGCCGCCCGCGGAAGGTCCAGAACCACACCCACTGCCCCGCGGCGAGCCCCAGCGGCTCGCCGCAGAGGGTGCGCGCCAGCGCCCAGAGCATCGTGGCCGCGAACAGGATCAGCCCCAGCGCCAGCACCCCGCGGATCAGCACGATCCCGGCGGAAGGCGTGGGCACAAGCAGGTGCGCGTGCACGGCGCCCGAGGGGAAGCGCACCACCTCCTCGCTGCGCCACCCGCTGGGCGCCCGCACCCAGCGCATCTGCTCGCCGGCGGCCGGCGCAGGCGCGGGTTCGGCGGAGGGGACGAGGGAGAGCGACGCCGCGGCCTCCTCGCCGTCCGACTGCGCGGCGGGGTCCAGGAAGCGCGCCAGCGCCGTCGACCGCCCCAGGTGCCGCCGCGGCGGGACGGCCACCGTCACCGTCCGCCCGCCGGGGAGGGGCACCACCAGCAGGTAGTGCAGCGCGTCCGAGTCGGTGAAGCGGCTGACCAGCGGCTCCTCGGCCGCGCGCGCCGAGCGCAGGATCTCGTCCACGCGGTCGGGCGGGATCTGCGCGTCGGAGAGGCGCAGCTCGGCGGCGGGGCTGTCGCGGTCCCACAGGGTGATGCGCGCCTCGTACCCCTCGCGCGCCAGCCCGCCCTCCACCCACGCCTGGTAGAGGAGCGACACCCCCTCGCGCCCCTCGGCCGAGTAGAAGAGCACCTCCTCGGCGAACTGGCGCAGCAGGAAGTCGAGGAAGGGGTCGGGCTGCACGCCCAGCCGCCCCAGCTCGCGCTCCGCTTCCGCCAGCCGCGCGTTCAGGTGCATCGTCCACAGCTGCGGCAGCGCCAGCGAGGTGCCGATGAACGCCGCCGCGAGCCACGGCAGCAGCGCGCCGCGGGCCACCTGCGCGCGCGTGCTCGCCGCCGCCGCCAGCGCGAAGGGGATCGCCCACAGCGCCGCCGACCACACCGGCGCCTCGCGGCCGGGACGCCACCACGCCGCCAGCCCCACGGCCAGCGCCACCGCCACCGCGAAGCCCAGCGCCAGCAGCGCCACCCGCGCCCGCCGCGAGCGCGCGTGCTCGGGGCCGCCCAGCAGCGCGTACAGCGGGAGCGCGGCGAGCACCGCCAGCGCCACGAAGAGCGGCGCCCCGCCCGCCGCGCGCGCCGCCAGCACCCCGGGCGCGGCGGACTCGCGCACCAGCCACAGCGCCAGCACCAGCGCCCCCGCCGCCGCGGCCACGCGCACCACCAGGGGGAGGATGGCGATGGCGCGCGGCGTCCGCCGGCGCGAGAGGAGCCAGACGGCGCCGCCGGTGAGCAGGATCAGGAGCTGGCCCAGGTTGACGTCGCCCGGGAGCGGGAGGACGAAGGAGACGGGGGAGAACACACCCTCCGCCCCCGCGATCCCGCCGGCGGTGAGGATCACCAGCGACCCGGTGAGCGCGGCGACGGGGACGCCGGCCGGCCCCGCGCGCCTGCGGTACCAGGTGATCGCCAGGATCAGCGCGCCGAGAAGGAGCGCGACGCCGGCGGCCCAGCGCCCGCGCGTGGCCACGCGGTCGCGCCAGCGCTCCTGGGTGATGGTGGCGAAGACGGCGCTCAGGATCTTGCGGTCGCCGGCCGACCAGTCCCACACCGCGGGTCCCTGCGCGCGGTCGGGGGTGGTGAAGCGCGGCGTCACGCCGAAGCGCCGCGCGAACCCTTCCGCGAACGGCCGCGCGCCCTCGCCCACGGCCACGTGCGCGTCCAGGAGCACGGCGGCCACGGCCACGCGCCCGCCCGCCAGCTTGCGCGAGAAGTAGACGTAGCCGAAGAGCGGCCCGGCCGAGAAGGAGTTGTCGAGCAGCCCCGCGCGCACCGAGTCGGGGACGTTGCCGCGGTGCTCGCCGGCCCAGGCCAGCGGCGAGCCGTCGGGAAGGTAGACGGCGAGCGCGGTCACCTCCGTGCGCTTGCGCGCCTCCTCCAGCCGGCGGAAGACGCCGACCGTGGCGCGCGGCGCGCCCGCCGCCACGGCCGCGGCGCCGTCCACCGCGTCGCCGCCGCGGTCGAACACCACGTCCAGCCCGTCGCGCAGCTCGCTCCCGGCGCGCTCCTCGGCCTCGAAGCGCACCTCGGTCCAGTGCTCGGCGATGCGGTGGAGGCGAAACTGCACCGAGCCGCCTATACTGACGGCGGCGGCCAGCGCGGCGCCCGCGGCCACGCGCCCGCTGTGGCCGGGGGCCCAGATCGCCCACAGCAGGGTGCCCACGCCCGCCGCCACCAGCCACCCCGGCGACAGCCGGAGCATCCACGCGGCCAGCGCCAGCACCGCCACCCACCCGCCCAGCCACGCCAGCGCGTGGGTGGGCAGGCGGGGGGCGCGGCGGGCGCGGGGCGCGGCCACAGCCGGTTGAGAGATGACCTCAGGCATGCACCACCCGCGCACCTACGCCGTCGAGGACCTGCCCTGGACCGAGGTGGCGGCGCACCTCGCCACCGACCGGCGGCTGATCGTGCCGGTGGGCAACTGCGACCAGCACGGCCCGCACCTCCCCGTGGGCGCCGCCACGGTGGTGGCCCAGGCGCTCGCGGCCGACCTCTCGCGCGAGTTCGGCGTGCTGCGCGCGCCCACGCTGCACTACGGCGTGAACGTGACCGCCGAGTCGGGCTACCCCGGCACCGCGGGGATGAGCGGCAAGTCGCTGCACCGCACCCTCAACGAGCTGGTGGACCACTGGGCCTGCCAGGGGGTGAACGAGGTGATCTTCATCACCGGCAGCACCTACGACCCGCACGTGGAGGCCGTGGCCACCGTGCGAGCGGAGGGCGCGCGCGTGCGCGTCGTCTCGGCGATGTCGGTCGATCTCTCTCAATTCCTGGACGGGATGAAGGGGCCCGAGCACGCCGGAGAGGCGCTCACCTCGCTGCTGCTGCACCTGCGCCCGGCCGTGGTGCGCATGGACCGCGCGCGCGACTTCGTGCTCGACGCCGAGCGCCTGCAGGCTTGCGCGGGCGGCCGCGAGCGCCGCCTCCCCGACGAGAGCCCCGGCTCCGTCGGCCAGCCCACGCTCGCCACGGCGGAGAAGGGCAGATTGATGTACGAACATATGTTGCAGAAGATCCGCAACAAAGTTTTCATCGCCCCGGTGGAGGATGCGACGAGCGAGACGGATTGACGGGTGCGCGAGTGCGTTACGGCGTATCGGACGCACAATGCCGGTTCTGACGTCCTGAATCCGATGAGTCCCAAGTCCCAAGTCCTAATGGGTGCTGAGTGCTGACGAGAGCCGGGGTCCAGCGAAGAAGCATCCGCGCACCATCGACGTAGCCGCGAGCGAAGCGAGCCCCGGTCCCTCTCCCAGGCTGTTTTGGGAGAGGGACAGCCGCGAAGCGGCAGGGTGAGGGCCCCGCGGTGCCGAGGCCTCGCGGCGGCCCATTCCAACCCCCGATAACCGCTCCTTCGCTTGACCATCCCCCCACCCCCCGGTAACATTCCGGGCTTCCTTGCCGTCGCGATTTCACGGGGCCGTCGCGGCCCCGTTTTTCAACCGGAGTAGCCGCTCGTGGCCGAGGCCCT
>DASQLJ010000067.1:0-2014 GCA_035630095.1 Longimicrobium sp. | reverse complement strand
GCGCTGGGCGCCAAGGGCCGCCACCAGCGCGGGGCCGACCTGGCGGCCGTAACCGCCGCCCGCGCGATGCGCGACGTGTACCCCCGCCTGTTCGAGCCCGCGGTCCTGGAGAACGGCGCGCCAAACCCGCGTCACCTGTCGGAGGCCGCATACCGCGACATCGCCCGGTCGGCTGCCGTGCGTGGCGCCCGGGTCAACGGCTTGCGGCTCGACCGCGACGACGTCGGATTTCCCGGAGCCACGTTCGCGCCCACGCGGGTGAGCGTGGTCGTGCGCGGCACCCAGTGGGTCCGCGTGAAGCAGACGGGGCGGCGCGCGGTGCGGCCGGTGGGCGTGCGCGCGCGGGCCGAGGCCGAGCTGAGCCCCGCGGCCCCGCCGGGGATGCCCGCGATGGCCGAGGGTGGCGGCTACGAGGGGCCGCTCGCCTACCGCAACGGCAAGCCGATGCGCCCCGATGTGGCGCGCGCCTTCGACCGGATGGCCGCCGCCGCGCGGCGCGAGGCCGGGGTGACGCTGACGGTCACCAGTGGCTTCCGTTCGGACGCCGAGCAGGCCAAGCTGTTCGCGGCCAACCCCAACCCTAAGTGGGTCGCCCCGCCCGGGCGCAGCCTGCACCGGCTGGGCACCGAGCTCGACCTGGGCCCTCCCGCGGCGTACGCTTGGCTGGCGCGCAACTCGCGGCGGTTCGGCTTCGTCAAGCGGTACGCCTGGGAGGCGTGGCACTTCGGCTACACGCGCAACGCCGGCAGCTCCTCGGTGGGCTTCGGCACTCGCCGGCGCGGGGGCGATGGGCGTCGATCCGGTGCGTTGCCCTCGTTCGTCCCGGCGCGCTATCGAGCGCCGATCCTGAGCGCCTCGCAGCGCTTCAACGTGGGTGCCGCCCTACTGGCGGCTCAGATCTACGCCGAGTCGGGCTTCAACCCATTTGCGCGCTCGCCCGCCGGCGCGCAGGGCATCGCCCAGTTCATGCCCGGCACGGCCCGCGCCTACGGCCTGAAGAACCCTTTCGACGCCGAGGCGGCCATCCACGCCCAGGCCCGCCTGATGCGGGACCACCTGCGCCGCTTCGCGTCGGTGCCGCTGGCGCTGGCGGCTTACAACGCCGGTCCCGGCGCGGTCGCCCGCTGTATGTGCATCCCGCCCTACCCCGAAACCCGTGCCTACGTAGCCAAGATTCTGGGCCTGCTCGGAGGGGCGGGGGACGTCGCCGGACCGACCTTCGAGGTGATGCTGGTGGAATAAGGGTTCCCTAACACTTCATAGTGGGTATTCCGAAGGGTGTCTAGGATCCCGGTTCTGGAAGACCCCACGGGAGGACGATGAGCGAAGCGGCGGCAGCGAAGGAGAAGGGCTACGGGAGAGGCGAGAGCGGCCGCCCCTGGTGGCGCGAGACGCTCGAGCCCTACGCGCAGCCGCGCGTCGGCCGCAGCGTGCTCGAGATCATCACGTCGGTGGTGCCCTACGTGGCGCTGTTCGTGGCCATGTACTACGCCCTCGACGTCTCCTACTGGCTCACGCTGGCCCTCGCCGTGCCCGCTTCGGGCTTCGCCCTGCGCAGCTACATCATCTTCCACGACTGCGCCCACGGCTCGTTCCTGCCTTCCAAGCGGGCCAACGCCTGGCTGGGCAAGGCCACCGGCCTGATGCTGTTCCACGCCTTCTACCCGTGGCGGCACAGCCACGCCGTCCACCACGCCTCCGCGGGGGACCTCGACCGCCGCGGGGTCGGCGACCTGCCCACCATGACCGTGGCCGAGTACCGCGCGGCCCCGTTCGGTAAGCGCTTCCTCTACCGCACGTTCCGCAGCCCGTTCGTCATGTTCACCATCGGGCCCTTGTTCTCGATGGTCGTCCAGCCCCGGTTGTGGTCGAGCGACATGCGACCGCGCATCAAGCGCAGCGTGATCTACACGAACGTGGCCCTCGCGATCATGATCGCGGTGCTGTGCTTCGTGATGGGCCCAGTCGAGTACCTGCTCGTGCAGGCCCCGGTCCTGTTCATGGCCGGCGGGAT
>DASQLJ010000066.1:0-3434 GCA_035630095.1 Longimicrobium sp. | reverse complement strand
AATCGACGCGGATCACGAAGCTGTCGTCGTCGCGTTCGAGCGTGTATGCGGGCATGGTCGCCATGTCCTGCTCCTGAAAAGGCCTGATTGGACTATGTGCACGACCAGCGCCAAGCACAACCCCGCGTAAGGTCGTACCCGGCGTAGTGTTGGTGATCTAGTCCCATAGCCTGACGACGCCGTACAGGTCGAATACCGCTTTGTTCGAGACGAGTATAAGGTTTTCGGCCTGGGACTGCGCCACCAGGATGCGGTCGAATGGATCCCTGGTCGGGCCCGGGAGCAGGCCCGCGCGCTGGCCGTGCTCGAGGGTGATCTCCAGCGCGGAGAAACCCTGCTGGTCCAGGTGCTCGCGAAATTCCTGCGCCAGGCGGACGGCATCGGGGAGTTCGCCGACACGCGCTCTCGTCGCGATCTCCCACGCGGACGCGGCGCTGACGAACACCGCGTTCGCCTCGTCCGCGATCAGGGCCCGCGCACGTGTGCCGAGACGTGCGTCGCCCCCCAGCCACCAGAGCAGGGCGTGCGTATCGAGGAGCAGGCGCACGCTACTGTCCCCACGCTTCCAGCTCGTCGTGCGGAAGCGGATCGAAAACCGCTTCGGGGATGACCAGCTTCCCCTTCAACGCGCCGAAGACCCGCCGGGGCTCGACCTTCTCGACGGGCACCAGCTTCACCACGGGCTCGGAGCCGCGGGCGATCACCACTTCCTCGCCCGCCAGCGCGGCCTCGATGAGCTTCGAAAGCTGGGTCTTGGCGGCGTGCACGTTCACGATCATCATCACTCTCCGTGTGGTTAGCTAACTAGTCTAGCTAACTCGCGGCGGGGAGGGAAGAGGCGCGTGCGTCTGCGGCCGCTACGGCGCTCCCCAGCCGCCACCGCCCGGCGTCTCCAGCACCAGCCGGTCGCCCGCGGCGATCTCGCAGGCGTCGACGGGGCCGAGCTCCACCACGTCGCCGTTCGCGCGGATCACGCGCTGGGTGCCGGGGGCGCCGCTCGCGCCGCCGTCCACGCCGTAGGGGCCCTCCGAGCGGTGCTGGGCGATGATGGAGAGTGAGACCGGCTCCAGGAAGACGGTCTCGCGCACGGCCCCGTCGCCGCCGCGCCGGCGCCCGGCGCCGCCCGAGCCCGCGCGCACGGCGAAGCGCTCGATGCGCACGGGGTAGCGGTGCTCCACCACCTCGGGGTCGGTGATGCGGGTGTTGGTCATGTGCGTGTGCACGGCGCTGGCCCCGTGCCACCCCGGCCCCGCTCCCGCGCCGCCGCAGACCGTCTCGTAGTAGCCGAAGCGGTCGGTGCCCCAGAGGGTGTTGTTCATCGTCCCCTGGCTGCAGGCGGCCAGGTTCAGCGCCTTCAGCAGCGTGTCCGTCAGCCGCTGGCTGACCTCGGTGTTGCCGCCGACCACGGCCGGGGCGAGGGACGGATCGTCCGGCCACTCGGGGCTCAGCATCCCCGGCGGCACGCGCACGTCCACGGCGCGCAGCAGCCCCTCGTTCAGCGGCAGCGGCTCGCGTACCATCAGGCGCAGGACGTAGAGCACCACGCTGCGCACGATGGCCGGCGTGGCGTTCAGGTTGCCGGCGTGCACCCCGCTGGTCCCCGCGAAATCGACCACGGCGCGGTCGCCCTCCACCTCCACGCGGGCGCGGAGGACCGAGCCGTCGTCCAGCCGCTCCTCGGCCTCGTACACGCCGTCGCCCAGGCGGCGCAGGGCGTCGCGCACGCCGGTCTCGGCGCGGCGCTTCAGCGCGGCCATGTAGCCGGCCACCGCGGCGGCGCCGTGCTCGCGCGCCAGCTCCACCAGCAGCCGCGCGCCGCTGTGGTTGGCGGCCACGGCGGCGGCCAGGTCGGCCAGGTTCTCGTCGGCCGCGCGGGTGGGGTGCGGCGCGCCGGTGAGCAGCGCGCGCATCTCGTCCCAGCGCGCCTCGCCGCCGCGCACCAGGAAGGTGGGGGGGATCACCACCCCCTCCTCGGCCAGCGTCCGCGCGTCGGGCGGCATGGAGCCGGGGCGCGTGCCGCCGATCTCGGCGTGATGCGCGCGGCTGGCCACGTAGCCCAGCAGCGCGCCGGCCGCGTCGTGCACCGGCGTGATCACCGTGACGTCGGGGAGGTGGCTCCCGCCGAAGGCGGGGTGGTTGGTGACCACCACGTCGCCGGGCCGCATCGGCAGCGCGGCGGCGACGGAGCGCACGCACAGGCCCAGCGCGCCCAGGTGCACGGGGATGTGCGGCGCGTTCACCACCAGCTCGCCCTCGGCGTCCAGGAGCGCGCAGGAGAAGTCGAGCCGCTCCTTGACGTTGGTGGAGAGCGCGGTGCGGCGCAGCATCTCCCCCATCTCCCCCACCAGCGCGCGGAAGCGGTTGACGAACAGCTCCAGCCGCACCGCCTCGGGCGGCTCGGCCGGGGGCTCGTCGTCCACGGGGCGCGCGTTGCGGTCGCGCTCCATCAGCAGCGCGCCGGCGCCGTCCATCTCGGCGTTCCACCCCTCGCCCAGGAAGGTGGCGGCGTGTGCCTCGGTCACCACGGCGGGGCCCGAGAAGGCGGCGCCGGGGCGCAGGTTCTCGCGCGCGTAGCAGGGCACCTTCCGCCACCCGCCGCGCATCCACAGCCGCCGCGAGCCGTTGGTGGGCGCCGGGAAGCGCTCCGGCATCGACTCGGGCGCCGCATCCGCGGACGGGGTGGAGGCCACGGCGCGCATCGACTCCAGCTCGATCGGCCGGTCGGCGGGGCGGTGCCCGTAGACGGCGGCGTAGCGCGCCTCGAAGCCCCCGCGCAGGTCGCCGCCCGGCGTCCACTCCACCTCCAGCGACGACTCCTGCCCGGCGTAGCGCAGGCTGGCGATGCGCCGGCGGACGGAGATCGATGCACGGTCCACCCCCTCGCGCGCGACGGCCTCCAGCGCCTGGTTGCCCAGCTCGGTGAACCACGCGCCCACGTCGCCGTTCACCTCGCCCAGCGGGCGCAGCACCTGGCGCTCGGCGAAGCGCTCCAGCGGCGCGTTGCCGATCCCCATCGCGCTCAGCAGCCCCGCGTCGGCGGGAACGATCACCGTCTCGATCCCCAGCCGCTCGGCCACGCCGCACGCGTGCTGCCCGCCGGCGCCGCCGAAGGCCACCAGCGCGTAGCCGGCGGGGTCGTAGCCGCGGCGCAGCGAGATGGTGCGGATGGCGTCGGCCATGCGCTCGTCGGCGATGTCCAGGAGGCCGGCCAGCAGCGCCTCGCGCGTGGTCTCCTCCCCCGTGCGCCCCTGCACCTCGCGCAGCAGCGCGTCCGCCGCGTCGGCCGCGGGGCCGCTGTCCACGGGGATGGCGAAGTGGTGCGGCGAGATGCGGCCCAGCAGCAGGTTGCAGTCGGTGAGCGTGAGCGGGCCGCCCGCGCCGTAGCACGCCGGCCCCGGCGCGGCGCCCGCGCTCTCCGGCCCCACGCGCAGCAT
>DASQLJ010000065.1:0-4043 GCA_035630095.1 Longimicrobium sp. | reverse complement strand
CTTCCGCGCCCGGAGCTTTCCGCCGCCAAGCGCGCGCTCATCGAGGCCAGGCTCCGGGGGCAGGTCCGCTCGTCGGGCATCGTCCCCCGCGCCCATCGCGACGGCGCTCCGCTCTCCTTCGCGCAGGAGCGGCTCTGGTTCATCGACCGGCTGGAGCCGGGAAGCGCCGTCTACAACGTCCCCGTGGCATTGCGGATGGGGGGTGCCCTGGACGAAGCCGCGCTGGAGCGGAGCTTGAGCGAGATCGTCCGGCGGCACGACGCGCTGCGCACCACCTTCCGGGAGGTGGATGGCTCACCGGTGCAGGTGATCGCGCCGTTCGGCGGCTTCACGCTGCCGGTAGAGGACCTGTCGGGGCTCGGCGAGGCGGACCGCGAGGTGGAGGTGAGGCGCCGCACCACCGAGGAGGCGATGCAGCCGTTCGACCTCTCGGCGGGGCCGCTCTTCCGAGCGGTGCTGCTGCGGCTGGGCGCCGAGGATCACGTGCTGCTGCTCTCGATGCACCACGTCGTCAGCGACGGGTGGAGCCTGGGGGTGCTCGACCGGGAGCTGTCGGCGCTGTTGGCGGCGTACAGCGAGGGGCGGGAATCGCCGCTGCCGGAGCTGGGGGTGCAGTACGCCGACTATGCCGTCTGGCAGCGCGAGCACCTGCGGGGCGAGATGCTGGAGCGGCAGCTCTCGTACTGGCGGGAGCGCCTGGCGGGAGCCCCGGAGCTGCTGGAGCTGCCCACCGACCATCCGCGCCCGGCCGTGCAGACGTTCCGCGGGGCGGGCGAGCGGATCGAGCTTCCCGGCGAGCTGCTGGATCGACTCCGGGCGCTGGGGCGGAGCGAGGGGGCGACGCTGTACATGGTGGTGCTCTCCGCCTTCCAGGTGCTGCTGTCGAAGTACGGCGGGAGCGAGGACATCGTCGTGGGGAGCCCCGTCGCGGGGCGGACGAGGGACGAGGTCGCGGGGCTGATCGGCTTCTTCGTGAACACGCTGGTGCTGCGCACCGACCTGGGCGGAGACCCGAGCTTCCGGGAGGTGCTGCGGCGGGTGCGGGAGGTGACGCTGGGGGCGTACGAGCACCAGGAGCTTCCCTTCGAGAAGCTGGTGGCCGAGCTGCAGCCGGAGCGCTCCCTGAGCCACTCGCCGCTCTTCCAGGTGTCGTTCGCGCTGGACGACGTGGAAGAATCGGGAAGTGGCGTGGCAGAGTCGAGCACCGAAGGAGTCGACCCCGAGTTCGCCTTCGCCAAGGTCGACCTGGCGCTGGCCCTCGTGGCAACGCGGCGAGGTCTGCGCGGCGGGCTGTACTACAGCACCGACCTCTTCGAGCGCGGCACGGTCGAGCGGATGCTCGGCCACCTGGGGCGGGTGCTGGAGCAGGTCGCCGCCGACGCGGACGTGCGGCTTTCGCGGCTGGAGCTGCTCGGCGAGGGGGAGCGCGCGCTGGTGCTGGAGGCGTGGAACCGGACCGAAGCGGAGTATCCGGCGGATCGGTGCATCCACGAGCTGTTCGAGGCCCAGGCGGCGCGGACGCCGGACGCCGTGGCGGTCGAGTTCGAGGGGGAGACCCTCGGCTACGGCGCGTTGAACAAGCGGGCGAACCAGCTTGCGCACCATCTCGCCGGTCTCGGCGTCGGGCCCGAGACGCGGGTGGGGATCTGCCTGGAGCGGGGGACGGAGATGATCGTCTCCGTCCTGGGCGTGCTGAAGGCGGGCGGCGCGTACGTCCCGCTGGACCCCGCCTATCCCGCGGAGCGGCTGGCGTTCGTGCTGGCCGACGCGGAAGTGCCCGTGCTGGTGACGCAGGAGTCGCTGCGCGCGGCGCTTCCCGCCGGCGACGGCGTCGCGGTGGTGAGCGTGGACGGGGACGGGGAGCGGATCGCGGCGGAGTTCGCGGAGAACCCGGAGCGCGGCGCACGGCCCGACCACCTGGCGTACGTGATCCACACCTCCGGGAGCACGGGGACGCCCAAGGGGGTGATGGTCCCGCACCGCGGCGTCCCCAACCTGGCGTACGCGCAGGCCCGCCGCTTCGGCATCGACGGCACCAGCCGCGTCCTGCAGTTCGCCTCGCTCTCTTTCGACGCGGCGGTGGCGGAGCTGTTCGACGCGCTGCTCGCCGGGGCCACGCTGGTAATGGCGTCGCGCGAGGAGCTCCTCCCCGGTCCGGGGCTGCTGGAGACGCTGCGGCGCGGGCGCGTCACCGTGGCCACCCTGCCGCCTTCGGTGCTGGCCATGCTCCCCCCGGACGACCTGCCGGCCCTGCGCACGGTGGTGAGCGCGGGCGAGGCGGTGGACGCCGCCACGGTGGAGCGGTGGAGCGGGGGGCGTGCCTTCGTGAACGCCTACGGGCCGACGGAGACCACGGTCTGCGCGGCCACCGCCCGCTGCGAGGCGGATGGGCATGCTCCGGCGATCGGCCGGGCGCTGGAGAACGTGCGGGTGTACGTGCTGGACGCGGTCGGCCGGCCGGCGCCGGTCGGCGTCCCCGGCGAGCTGTACGTGGGGGGCGTGGGCGTGGCCCGCGGCTACCTGGGCCGGCCGGGGCTGACCGCCGAGAAGTTCGTTCCCGATCCCTTCGGCGGCGAAACCGGGGTGCGGCTCTATCGGACGGGCGACCGGGTGCGGTGGCGCCCCGAAGGCATCCTGGAGTACTTGGGCCGCCTGGACGAGCAGGTGAAGGTCCGCGGCTTCCGCATCGAGCCGGGAGAGATCGAGGCCGTGCTGTCGGCGCACGCGGAGGTGCGGGAGGCGCGGGTGATCGTGTGGGAGGACGCGCCGGGCGAGAAGCGGCTGGTGGCGTACGTAGTGGGTGGCGTCGAGGCGGACGAGCTGCGGGAGCACCTGCGGCGGAGCCTGCCGGAGTACATGGTGCCGGCGGCGTTCGTGGTGCTGGAGGCGCTGCCGCTGACTCCGAACGGGAAGCTGGACAAAAAGGCGCTTCCGGCGCCGGATCTCGCGTCGGCGGAGGAGAAGTACGTGGCGCCGCGCACCCCCGTGGAGGAGGTGCTGGCGGGGATCTGGGCGGAGGTGCTGCGGCTGGAGCGGGTGGGCGTGGGGGAAAGCTTCTTCGAGCTGGGCGGGCACTCGCTCCTGGCCACGCGGGTGGTGTCGCGGGTCCGCGACCTGTTCGGCGTGGAGCTGCCGCTGCGGGCGATCTTCGAGGAACCCACGGTGGCGGAGCTGGCCGGTCGCGTGGAGGAGATGCGCCGCGCGGAGCTGCCGGTGCTGCCGCCGGTGGTGCCGGTGGAGCGCGCGGCGCCGCTGCCGCTGTCGTTCGCGCAGGAGCGGCTCTGGTTCCTGGACCGCCTGGAGCCGGGGAGCGCCACCTACAACATCCCCGCGGCGTGGCGCCTGGGCGGAGCCCTGGACGAGGCGGCGCTGGAGCGGAGCTTGAGCGAGATCGTCCGCAGGCACGAGGCGCTGCGCACCACCTTCACGGCGGTGGACGGCTCGCCGGTGCAGGTGGTGGCGCCTTTCGACGGCTTCGCCCTGCCGGTGGAGGACCTTTCGGGGCTCGGCGAGGCGGATCGCGAGGCGGCGGTCAGGCGCCGCGCCGGGGAGGAGGCGGCACGGCCGTTCGATCTCGCCGCGGGGCCGCTCTTCCGTGCGGCGCTGCTGCGGCTGGGCGGGGAAGACCACGTGCTGCTGCTGTCGATGCACCACGTCGTCGGCGACGGGTGGAGCATGGGGGTGCTCTTCCGCGAGCTCTCGGCGCTGTACGCGGCGTACCGCGAGGGGCGTGAGTCGCCGCTCTCCGAACTGGCGGTGCAGTACGCCGACTACGCGGTGTGGCAGCGCGAGCAGCTGGAGGGCGAGGCCCTTGACCGGCAGCTGGCGTACTGGCGGGAGCGGCTGGCGGGCGCGCCGGAGCTGCTGGAGCTGCCCACCGATCATCCCCGCCCGGCGGTGCAGACGTTCCGGGGCGCGACGGTCCTGGTGGAGATCTCCCCGGAGCTGCTGGAGCGGCTCCAGCGGCTGGGGCGGAGCGAGGGGGCGACGCTGTACATGGTGCTGCTGGGTGCGTTCCAGGTGCTGCTCTCGAAGTACAGCGG
>DASQLJ010000064.1:0-4846 GCA_035630095.1 Longimicrobium sp. | reverse complement strand
GCCGCTGCGGCTGTTCGTGCGGGTGGCGGCGTTCGGGTTCTCGCTGGTGCTGCTGGCGGCGGTGCGCGGGCGGGGGCGGCGCCACCCGGCGTTCCTCCCCGCCGTGCTCACCTCGGGGGTGCTGGTGCTGTCGCTGGCCAGCCCCGACACCGTGAACCTCACCGCGGGGGCGGCGCAGGCGGCGCTGTACATCGCCGTGCTGGCGCCGCTGTTCTGGGCGTCGCGGCTGGGGCCCGACATCCGCGCGGTGCGGCAGACGGTGATGATCCTCTGGGTGTTCCACACCGCCAGCGCCGTGCTGGGGGTGCTGCAGGTGTACTTCCCCGGCTCGTTCCAGCCCCAGATCTCCACCATCATCATGGCGAAGGGGCCCGGGTACCTGAACAGCCTGATGATCACCACCGTCACCGGCCAGCGGGTGTTCCGGCCGATGGGGCTCACCGACATCCCCGGCGGCGCCTCGGTGTCGGGGTTGTACGCGGTGCTGTTCGGCACCGGCTTCTTCCTCACCCGGCGCACGCCGTGGATGATGGCGGCGTCGGCGGCGAGCATGGCGGCGGGGTTCACCTGCCTCTACCTGTCGCAGGTGCGCTCGGTGCTGCTGATGACGGGGGTCGCGCTGTCGGTGGTGGTGCTGATGCTGGCGTGGCGCCGTGACCTGCCGCGGCTGGCCATGCTGGGCGCCTCCGCCGCGATCGTGGCGGTGGGCGGCTACGCGGTGGCGATGTCGATTGCCGGGCCGATGGTGGCCAAGCGGATGGCCACGCTCACCGCCGCGCGTCCCGGCGCGGTGTACTACAATGAGCGCGGCCGCTTCTTCTCCGACGCGTTCACCAAGACGCTTCCCGAGGCGCCGCTGGGGAGGGGGCTGGGGCACTGGGGGATGACGGCCACCTACTTCGGCGGGGGCGAGGACCCGCACGCCACGTGGGTGGAGATCCAGTGGGCGGGGTGGATCGTGGACGGCGGCGCGCCGCTGGTGCTGGTGTACTGCGCCTGCCTGCTGGTGTCGCTGCTCGCCGTGTGGCACGTGGCCCGCGGGCGCGCGCCGCCCGGCGCCCCCGATCTTCCCTTCTGGGGGACGATCGTGCTGGCCCACGGCATCGGCGCGGTCGCCCTCACCTTCTCGTTCCCGCTCTTCGTGTCGCAGCCGGGGATGGAGTTCTGGCTGCTGAACGCGCTGCTGCTGGCGGCCGCCCGCCCGGCGGCGCCGCCCCGGCCGCCGGCGTTCGCGCCCCCGCGGTTCCCGTGAGCGGCGACTCCGTGCGCCGCGCGTCCGCCGATTCGTCCACCGACGCGGGAGCCGTCGAACCGCGGCTGGTCGACCCTGCATCCCGCGATGCGGAGGCGGTCGAGGCGGCGTCCGTCGAATCCCGGCCGGGCGATGTCGGGACGGTGGATGGCGACGTACCCGTGCCCGCGGTGAGCGTGGTGATCCCCACGCACGACGGGCGCGAGCGGGTGCCGCAGGTGCTCGAGGCGCTGCTCCCGGAGGCCGGCGGCGTGCCCTTCGAGGTGGTGGTGGTGGACAACGCCAGCGGCGACGGCACCGGCGCGGCGGTGGACGCGTCTGCGGAAGCGGCGGCGCTGCGCGGGCGCGGCGTGGCGGTGCGGGTGGTGCACGAGCCGGTCGCGGGGCTCACCCACGCCCGGGCGCGCGGCGTGGCCGAGGCGCGCGGCGCCGCGGTGTGCTTCCTGGACGACGACAACCTGCCGCAACCCGGGTACCTGGCGTGCGGCGTGGCCGCGCTGGCCGACCCCGCCGTGGGGCTGCTGACCTCGCGCGTCTTCCCGCGCTACCGCGAGGAGCCCAGCCCGGCGATCGAGCGGCGCGAGCACCTGCTGGCCATCAACCACCGCCTGGGCGACGAGGTGCTGGACTGGGGCGCCGCGCCCACGGTGGCGCCCACCATCGGCGCGGGGCTGTGGGTGCGCCGCTCGGCCTTCACCGCGGCGCAGGGGGCGGCGGCCGGGCAGGTGCTGTCGGACCGCATGCCGGGCTCGCTCTCCTCCGGCGGCGACGTGGAGCTGGGGGTGGCGGTGGGGCGCGCCGGGTTCAAGCGCGTCTACGTCCCCTGCCTGCGCCTCTGGCACCTGATCCCCCCCGAGCGGGTGCGGACGCGCTACTTCTGCCGGCTGATCTACGGGATCGTGCGCAGCAAGCTGGCGGTGGAGGCGCTGTACGAGGGGCGCGGCGGCGGCGCGCGCGACCGCGCGGCGGCGCTGGGCCGGCTGCTGGGCGCCACCGCCGCGCTCCCCGCGCTCCTCGTGCGCCGCGACGGCCCGCGCGAGGCGCTGTTCGTCCTGGTGAGCCGCTGGGCCGAGCTGCGGGGGCCGCTGCGTGAGCGCCTCTAGCCGCGCCGCGTCTCCCCCGTCTCCCGTCCACCCCGCGTGGCTGGTCGCGGCGGGAGACTTCGTGACGACGGGGGGGATGGATGCGGCCAACCACGCCTTGGCGTCGTACCTGGCGCGCTCCGGGCGCGAGACGCACCTGGTGGCGCACCGCGTGGCGCCGGAGCTCGCCGCGCTGAAGGGCGTCCACGTCCACCGCGTGCCGCGGCCGCTGGGCTCGCACCTGCTGGGCTTTCCGCTGCTGGAGGAGGTGGCCGCCTGGCGCGCGTCGGCCGACTCCGGCTTCCACCGGCTCCTCCCGCTCCGCCGCTCGTCCTCCGTCCGCCCGCTGGTCACGCTCGCGAACGGCGGCAACTTCCCCGGGCGCGCCACCTGGCTGCACTACGTCCACGCGGCGTTCCGGCCGGAGATCGCCGGGCGGCCGCTGCGGCGCGTGGTGGAATCCGCCGCGCGGTGGAAGGCGCTGCGCGACGAGCGCTCCGTGGCCTCGCGCGCCGGCGTCGTCATCGCCAACTCCGGGCTGACCGCGCGGCACGCGACCGAGCTGCTGGGCGCCGATCCCGCGCGCGTGCACACCGTCTACTACGGCGCGGACCCGGAGCGCTTCCGCCCGCCGGGCGCGGACGAGCGGGCGCGGGCGCGGGCGGCGCTGGGGGTGGAGGACGGCGCGCCGGCGCTGGCGTTCGTCGGGGCGCTGGGGGACCGGCGCAAGGGATTCGACACGCTGTTCGACGCCTTCGTCTTCCTGACGAACACGGAGCCGGGGTGGGACGCGACGCTGCTCGTCGCCGGCGCGGGCGGGGAGCTGGAGGAGTGGAAGCGGCGGGCGGCCGAGGTGGGGCTGGGCGGGCGCATCCGCTTCCTGGGCTTTCGCGCGGACGTGCGCGAGGTGCTGTTCGCCTGCGACGGCGTGGTCTCCCCCACGCGCTACGAGGCGTACGGGCTGGCGGTGCAGGAGGCGATCTGCACCGGCCTTCCCGCCGTGGTCAGCCGCGCGGCGGGGGTGGCGGAGCGCATCCCGGCGCCGCTGGACGCGCTGCTGCTGGACGATCCGGACGACGCGGGGGAGCTGGCCGCGCGGCTGCTGGCGTGGCGCGCGGGGATGGATGCGCACCGCGCGGCGGCGCTGGAGCTTTCGGCCGGGCTGCGGGGGTGGACGTGGGAACACATGGCCGCGCGGATCGTGGACATCGTGGAGAGCGGCTCGTAGGTTCACCGCACATGACCATGGCGGATGACGCCCCCGGCGGGGCATCGGCGGAATCGCCCCACGCGGGGTTCACACCCGTGCCCGCGTGCTGGGTGTGCGGCGGCGCGGCGCTGGCGCCGGTGCACACCGCGCTCTTCGAGCTGTCGGAGTACGCGCGGCAGGACCCGGCGCTGGCGCGCTACACCGGCGCCACCGTGCGCATCGTCCGCTGCGCGTCGTGCGGCTTCGGCCAGCCCGAGGCGCTGCCGTCGCTGCCGGACTTTTTCGGGCGGATGTACGACCAGCGCTGGTCGGCGGAGTGGATGGAGACGGAGTACACCTCCGGCTACAAGGACCTGATCTTCCGCACCGTGCTGAAGGGGCTGGAGCAGCGGCTGCGGGGCCGGCGCACGCTGCTGGACCTGGGCGCCCACGTGGGCCGGCTGATGCACGTGGCCGCCGGGCGCGGCTGGGCGGCCGAGGGCGTGGAGCTGAACCCCTCCACCGCCGCCCACGCCGCGAAGTCGACCGGGCTGCCCGTGCACCGCATGGACGCGCGCGAGCTCTCGTCCGCGGGCCGGCGCTGGGCGGCGGTGACGCTGATCGACGTGCTGGAGCACATCCCCGAGCCGGTGGCGGCGCTCCGGTCGGCGATCGCGGTGCTGGAGCCGGGCGGGTGGATCGCGGTGAAGGTGCCGCACGGGCGCGAGCAGCTGCGCAAGGAGATGCTGCGCGCCCGCCTGAGCCGCGCCTACCGCGCCACCGTGGCCGACAACCTGGTGCACGTCAACCACTTCGGCGTGCGCTCCCTCACCCTGGCGCTGGAGCGCGCCGGCTTCGCCGAGGTGCGGGTGGAGATCGCCGCGCCCGAGGTGATGCCGGCCGTGGGGGCGAAGCGCGCCCTCTCCAACGCCGTGCGGCTGTCGACCTGGCACCTGGGGCGCATCCTCCCGCGCGGCGTGGAGTCGCCGCTGTCCCTGCACCTGCAGGCGTACGCGCGGAAGCCGTAGGGGGTGCCGGGTGCCGGGTGTGGAGATGGGTGGAGGACGCGGACGACGCGCCTCCTCTTCCAGGCGGCCTCCGCGCCCCGCGCGTATCTCCGCTTGCAGTCCGCGAAGGCGGACTTCGTGCCGTTGTAGCCGCGACTTCAGTCGCATCGTCGTAGCGAAGGAAGCTGCGTAGACTCTCCGAATCCTCCGTCCCGACGGCGCTGGCCCGCGCGGTGCACTATCCATCACCCGGCCCGCTTCCAACCCGATCCCATCGCCCCGACTCCGCCCTTGACCGATCCCCGTCTTTCCGTCG
>DASQLJ010000063.1:0-19681 GCA_035630095.1 Longimicrobium sp. | reverse complement strand
CGTACAGGCCTTCCAGCACGGGGTAGTAGGCCAGGAGCGGGAGCAGCCAGATGATCACCGTTTTCTGGTACAGGGCATTGCCCAGCACTGCCTCCGCGCCGACCAGCAGCGCCATCATCCCCGCGAACAGCACGACGTTGTCCACCATGGTCGCGGCCCAGCGGTGGGCCACGATCCAGCCGTCGTGCCGCTGCGAGAGGTACTCGGGAGTGGCGAGGAGGTGCGGGGGGGGTGGCTCGAAGAGCTCGCCGGGGGCGGGCCCGGCGGCACCATACCCGAAGTACGTACCGATCGCGGCGGCTGGATACGGCACGGCGTTCGGATGGGCCCACGCCGGCTGCTCGGCAATCAGCGCGCGCCCGCACCGCGGGCACCGGAGCACCGCCGTGCCGCTCGCCTCCCGCGGGTGCACGTTTCCGCATTCAGGACAGAACATGGGCATCGGGCGGGCTCCTGCGGTGGGGGGAGAGGCGGGACACGCGGGAGCCGAGGGCAACGCGCATACCGTCCACCGGGACAGGCTGCACCCGACGTTGTAAGTCGATGCAATCAGGAATCATACGTCTGATATCACGCTCGCCCGGCTCCCTCCGCCGGCCCGATCGAGCGTTCCGCGCGCGCCCCGCGTCTGCCCCATCGGTGCCGCACCCCAGAGACAAAACGTGCTCGGTCGATAGAAGCCGGCCGCGGAAGGGTGGACGAGAACATTTGGCGCCCCGGCGGTACGGAACTCGCTTTTTCGCGCGGTATGACGAGAGACAACCGGGCGAGCCGCGCGAAGCGGCGGGATGATGGAGACGACGGCGTGGCGCGGGCGCTGGCGCTGGGTGCGGTGGCCGCCGTGGCCGCGGCCGGGTTCGCCGCCCTCGCCGCCGCCGTCGCGCGCCGCGACACCGCGCCAGCCGACCACGCCGTGCGCCGCGCCACCGCGGCAAAGCGCGACGGCGCCGTGCACGACGCCGCCGAGTCGGTGAAGCAGGTGGGGAAGTGGTACACCTACATCCCCGGCGCCACCGCCGCCGCCGTCGCGGTGCTCGCGGCGCCGGGGGAGGAGCGCGGCGGGCGGCCGCGCCGCGTGGGCGCCGGCGCCGTGCTGCTCACCGGCACCGTGGCGACGGCGATGAACCCCGCGTTCGACCGCGTGCTCCCACAGCCGCCGGCGCCGCCGGGCCATCCGCCCAACAAGGCGGTGTTCCCCAGCGGCCACGCCTTCGGCCCCGGCGCCGTGGCGTTCGCCGCCGCCTACGTGCTGTCGCGCGAGGGGATCGCGCGCCCCGCCATCGCCTTCCCCGTCGCCGCCGCGGTGCCGATGCTCACCGCCGGCCCGCGGATGCTGGTGCAGAAGCACTGGGCGTCGGACGTGCTGGGCGGCTACCTGGGCGGAATCTGCGTCGCCGCCGCATGCCTGGCGGCGTACGAGGCCACGCGGACGTCGTCGGCGGAATAGACGCGGCGGGATAGATGTAGATGGGAGTGTAGACGATAGGATCTGCGCGAGCGCCGGGCGGCCCCCTCTCCCCCGGCCCCTCTCCCCCGCTGGGCGCGGGAGAAAGGGGAGAACGCCGCGCGCTTCGTCAGCCGTCGAGCTCGCGCAGGCGCCGCTCGAGGAAGCGGCGCTCGGGCTCCTGGCGGGCGAGCTCGAGCGCGCGGCGGTACGAGGCGCGGGCGTCCTCCGCGCAGCCCAGCCGGCGGCAGAGGTCGGCGCGGGCGGAGTGGGCGAGGTGGTAGTCGGCCAGCTCGCCGCGGGCGAGGATCGCGTCCACCAGCGCCAGTCCGGCGGCGGGGCCGTCGCGCATCGCCACGGCGGCGGCGCGGTTCAACTCCACCACGGGGGACGGGTCGGCGCGCATCAGCACGTCGTACAGCCCCACGATCTGCGGCCAGTCGGTGGCGGCCGCGTCCGGCGCCTCGGCGTGCACCGCGGCGATGGCGGCCTGCAGCGTGTACGGCCCGAAGCGGCGCGAGGTCAGCGCCCGCTCCACCAGCGCGCATCCCTCCGCGATCATCTCCCGGTTCCACTTCGACCGGTCCTGCTCGGCCAGCAGCACCAGCTCGCCCGCGGCGGACGTGCGCGTGGCGCGCCGCGACTCGTGCAGCAGCATCAGCGCGAGCAGGCCCACGGCCTCGGGCTCGGGGAGCAGCTCCACCAGCAGCCGCCCCAGCCGGATCGCCTCGCCCGACAGGTCCGGCCGCGTGAGCGACTCTCCCGACGAGGCCGAATATCCCTCGTTGAACACCAGGTAGATCACGTGCAGCACCGCGTCGAGCCGCTCCGGCAGCTCCGCCTTCGAGGGCACCTGGTAGGGGATGCGCGCGTCGCGGATCTTGGCCTTGGCGCGCACGATCCGCTGCGCCAGCGTGGAGGGTGCGGCCAGGAACGCGTGCGCGATCTGCTCGGTGGTGAGGCCGCACACCTCGCGCAGCGTCAGCGCGATCCGCGCGTCGGGCGCGAGCGCGGGGTGGCAGCAGGTGAACACCAGCCGCAGCCGGTCGTCCTCCACCCCGTCGGGGTCCGGCTCCGCGGCGCCCGGGCGGTCGATCTCGAGCTGGCGCGCGATCTCGGCGCGCGACGCGTCGAAGCGGGCGCGGCGGCGCAGCGAGTCGATCGCCTTGAAGCGGCCGGTGGAGACCAGCCACGCGCGCGGGCTGGCCGGCACCCCGTCGCGCGGCCAGCGCTCCACCGCCGCGGTGAACGCGTCGTGCAGCGCCTCCTCGGCCAGGTCGAAGTCGCCGCCCAGCAGGCGGATGAGCGTGGCGAGAACGCGGCGCGACTCCTGGCGGTAGACGGCGTCCACCGCCGCCCGGGCCACGCCGGCCGCGTCCTCGCCCGTCATCCGCCGGTCAGGACTGCTGGTCGAAATCCACCACCGGCCGCACCTCCACGCTGCCGACGCGGACCGAGGGGATCTTCGCCGCCACCTGGATCGCCTCGTCCAGGTCGCGCGCCTCGATCATGTAGAAGCCGCCGAGCTGCTCCTTGGTCTCGGCGAAGGGGCCGTCGGTGGTGGAGAGCTTGCCGTTGCGCACGCGCACCGTGGTGGCGGTGGACACCGGCTGCAGCGCCTCGCCGGCCAGGTACTGCCCGCTCTCCCGGATCCCCTCCGTGAAAGCGAAATACTCGCCCATCATCGCGTCGCTCTCGGCCTTCGGCATCGTGGCCCACATGGTCTCGTCGTCGTAGATCAGGCACAGGTACTTCATGGTGACTTTCCTCCGGATGGGGATGAAACCGTCGTGAACACCAGCTAGTCGTTCGGGTGTGGGCCGAATCGACAAACACGTCGTTCAGCCTGTGTATCTCCTCACGCGGCGGGCGCCGCCTCGAGCTCCGCATTCGATTCCGACGCGTCCATCTGCTCGAAGTCCACCACCGGCCGCACCTCGATGCTGCCGAGGCGGGCCGAGGGGATCCGGGCCGCCACCTGGATCGCCTCGTTCAGGTCGCGCGCCTCGACCAGGTAGAAGCCGCCGAGCTGCTCCTTGGTTTCGGCGAAGGGGCCGTCGGTGGTGGAGAGCTTGCCGTTGCGCACGCGCACCGTGGTGGCGGTGGCGACCGGCTGCAGCGCTTCGCCGGCGAGGTGCTGGCCGCTCTTCTCGATCTCGTCGGTGAAGGTGAAGTACTCGGCCAGCATGGCGTCGCACTCGTCCTTCGGCATCGTGGCCCAGATGTTCTCGTCGTCGTAGATCAGGCAGAGGTACTTCATGGTGACTCTCCTCCGGGTGGGGGATGAAACCGCCGTGAGCACCAGGTAGTCGTTCGGAAAGAGGAGAAATCGACAACGGCTCGGTGGCTTCCGGAATGCGCCTGGAGGAAGTCGCTACGTTCGCGCTGAGTAGCGTCTCCAGGTACAGGCCGGCTTCCTGCCGCAGCCAGTTCGGTGCGGGCGGCACGAGCATCCACGCCGCCATGACGCCACGGGTTCGCCGCGGACTCCCGTGCCGTCAACCAACCTTGGTCGAGATCCACCAGGTCGTGCCGCCGGCATCCTTCACTCCGCCGCGCTTGTCCTCGTCCTCCTTCCGCACCGGCTCCTGGACCGGCGTGGCGCCGGCCTGCAGCGCGGCGCGCCAGGTGGCGTCCACGTCGGGCACGTACACGTGCACGTGCGAGGCGACGGGCGGCCATCCCTCCACCCCGTCCGCCACCATCACCACCGTGTCGTCGATCCGCACCTCGCCGTGCATCACCCGGCCGTCCGGCCCCGGGAACCGGCGAAGCTCCACCGCGCCGAACACGCGCACCAGGAATTCGATCGTCCCCGCCGCGCCGTCCACGACCAGGTACGGCGACACCGTGGAGTAGCCCTGCGGCTTGTGCGTGTCACTCATCCGTCGATCCTCCGATTGTGATTTTTGACCAGGCGCTCCGGGATGTCCTGGAAGGGGGCAGGCGGACAGCGATTCGGCGGCGCGTTACGCAATCCGCGCGGCGCCGGTCACGTCTTCGCCGGCGACCAGCGCGAGCTCGGTGCGCGTGCCGGCGATGCGGCTTTCGCGGTACGGGCGGTAGTCGTCGCTGTCGTAGAAGGCCATCGCGGCGTCGCGTGAGGGCCACTCGATGAGCAGGGTGAGCTGCGGCGCGGCGCGCTCGCCCTCGAGCTTCTCGACCTCCGGCGTGCGGGCGAGGTAGCGGCCTCCGTGCTGCTCGACCAGCCGGGTCACGTTCTCCACGTACGCGGCCACCCAGGCACGATCGGTGACCTCCATCTCCGCCACGACGTAGTATTTCACGAGCACCTCCACGAATCACGGTGGTTCGAACGTTCGAACATCACCCCAAGATTAGCGCTGCGTCCTGCGATCCGCGCGCGGGGCGTCCCGCGTCAGCTTCGCGACGTGGCCGGGCAGGTCGACGCTCGACACGATCACGGGTCCGCTTCGGCCGTCGTAGACCACGAGAAACCAGGTACGATCGACGTCCTTCCAGCTGAACGGCGTGCTCCGGCCCCGCACGAGGAAGCGAGCTTCGCCGCGGGGAACGTCCGCGTGGGCGATGCTGAGGCTGTCCACCAGCGTCCGCGCGGCGGCCTGGTACCACATCGCGTCGTCCGCGGTGACGTAGAAGTCGTCGTCGCCGAGCTCCTGGCGCAGTCGCTGGACCTCGGCCGAATCGGGCTGCACGAACAGCACGACCGGCGAGGAGTAGACCGGCACTCGCGCCGCGGGCGGTGGCGCGCCGGCCGGCTCCGCGCAGCCAGCCGCGACGACGAGCAGAATGGCGATCCCCCGGGTCAGGCGCATGGGTGCTCCGGAAGCTGGAGGGTGCGAAGTCGAGCGATGCTGCTCGATCGTGCCGATCAGACTTGGAAGAGCTGGATCAGGTTGCCGCAGGTGTCGTCGAACTCGGCGACGGTGACCGGGCCCATGGGGGTGGGCGGCTTGCGGAACACCACGCCCAGCCGGTTCAGCCGCTCGTACTCTTCCTGGATGTTGGCGGATGCGAAACGCGGTGGCGGGGATCCCGTCGTCGAACATGGCTTTCTGGAACACCTGCGCCGCCGGGTGCTGGTTCGGCTCCAGCAGCAGCTCCACCCCCTCCGGCCCCTCGGGCGAGGCGACGGTCACGAAGCGGAACTCGCCCATGGGAATGTCCTGCCTGATCTCGAAGCCCAGGATGTCCGTGTAGAACTTCACGGCCCGGGCCTGGTTGTCGACCATCACACTCGTCAGCGCGATTCGCATCGTCGTTCTCACGTCGGGGAGAGGGTAGGCCGTCGGGGCACTCGGTCGCGATCGCGGCGCCGGCGTGGCCTCGCCCGTGATCGCATTTCACCAGTATACGTCGTCCGTCGGCGGACCGCTCGCCCGGGCACACCGTTCACTTTCGGCCGCTGGCGTTCGACGTTGGTGCGAACAAACGACATGGATCGAGGGTGTGATCGGCGGGGTGATTTCGGTTCTTGCGGACGGCGCGCGCGGCGGATACTCTGTCACCGCTGCTCCGAAGGAAAGCCGAAGAGGCACCGTGCCTCTCCGGCGCAGATCACCTTCACCGCACGAGGTCCGCCGTGTCAACCGAAGCCCCCGCCGCCACGTTCATCACCCCCGAAGCCGTGCTCGAGCACTGGCAGGGCCACCGCCGCCTGACCCGGCGCCTGATCGAAGCCTTCCCCGACGACCAGCTCTTCACCTTCTCGCTGGGCGGGATGCGTACGTTCGGCGAGCTGGCGCTGGAGATGCTCGCCATGGCCGCGCCGATGGTGCAGGGCGTGGTGGACGACACGTGGGACACCTCGTTCAGCCGCGACGCGCTCCCCAAGGAGGAGATCCTGCGGCGGTGGGACGCGGCCACCGAGCAGATGAACGCGCTGTGGGCGAAGATCCCGCCGGCGCGCTTCAACGAGAACCTCGTGGCGTTCGGCCAGTACCCCGGCCGCGCGTACGACCTGATCCTGTACGTGATCGACAACGAGATCCACCACCGCGGCCAGGGCTACGTCTACCTGCGCGCCCTGGGCATCGAGCCGCCGCCGTTCTACGAGCGGTGAGCCGCGTCCGCCGCGCTGAAGCAAAGACCGCCCGGGGCGCATGGCTCCGGGCGGTCTCTGGTTCACTACTTCTTCGGCGGATTGTTGCCGCGGTTCCCGCCCGACTTGTTGCCGGTCGTGCTCGGCCCGTTCGGGGGAGGAGGGGGCTTTGTGGCCATTTCGCATCTCCTTTTTCGGATTCCCTCGATTCGTCAGACCACCCGGTGGGAGGGAGGAAGCACCTGGCGGTCACCCGCCATACCACTACGAGCAGAGGATGGGCCAGTTTCGTCGCAGTGGCGATGATGTCCGCGAGCTCAGGCCGAGCCCTTCGCGCCGAGCCCGCCGATCCACTCGAGCGTGGCGTCGCCGACTTCGTCCAGCACCTGGGCGTCGGTGCGGCCGGACTTCTTGAGCACGTGGAAGCCGTGGTCGGCGCCTTCCAGCCAGTGCATGCGCCAGTTCGGTCCCACCTTCTCCAGCGCGCGTTCCATCAGCTCGGGCGTGCACAGGTCGTCGCGGGTGCCGTTGAAGCAGAGGACGGGGACGCGGATGGCGGGCAGGTGCGCGTCGCGGAGCTTCTCCGGCTGGCCGGCGGGGTGCAGCGGATAAGCCAGCAGGAGCAGCCCGTCGCACGCGAAGCCCTCTGCGGCGAGCATCGAGGCCGCCCATCGACCGCCCGCCGATGATCAGCACGTCGGGGCTCAGCGCCTCGCGGGCGTGCTCCACCACGGCGGTCACGCACTCCATCAGCCGCGGCATCGGGTCCGGGCGGCCCGATCCCTTGTGCTTGTAGACGAAGTTGAAGCGGACGACGTCCACCCCGCGCGAGCGGAGCGCGTCGCGCAGCGCCAGCATCCCGCGGTCGCCCATGTGCCCGCCCGCCCCGTGCGCGCAGACGAAGACGACACGCGGCCCGTCGCCCTCCGCCGCGTCGAAGGCGGCGGCCGTCTCCTCGCCGCCCACCGCGATCCGCCACTCCACGCTCGCCGCCTCCGCCATCGTCCCCCCTCGTTCGTGAAGTCGAATCAGCTCACCGCACCAGCACCCGGTAGCCGTGCGGCGGGATGACCAGCGTCCCCGCCGCCGCGAGCGCCACGGGCGTCTTCGCGAACCAGTCGGTGTACGTGCCGGGCTGCCCGAGCGCCTGGTACGCCGCGTGGACCGGAACGTCGCTGAAGTTCACCGCGACCAGCACGGTGTTCGCCCCCAGCGTCCGCGTGAACGCGTAGGCGTGGTCGCCGCCGGTGGTCCGCAGCGCCACCTGCGGGGCGCCCCACGGGCCGTTCGCCAGCGCCGGCTGCGTGTGCTTCAGGTTGAACATGGCGGTGTAGAAGGCGGCCAGCGATGGGCCGTTCCAGTCCACCGTGTCCTTCTCGAAGAAGCGCAGCCGCTTGTTCAGGCTCACCTCCTGGCCCGTGTACATCAGCGGGAAGGAGTTCTGCGCGGTGGCGCTCAGCACGAAGGCGGGGACGGCGTCGGCGCCCATCCGCTCGAACTCGGTGCCCTGCCAGCTGTTCTCGTCGTGGTTGCTGGTGAAGTACATGCGGTACGCGCCGCGGCCGTAGGCGCTGTCCTGCCGGGCGAAGTAGCGGTCGAGCTCGGCGGTGGTCTTCTTCCCCCGCGAGATCTCGTTCAGCAGGTGGTGCAGCTCCCAGCCGTAGGTGGCGTCGAACACCGCGTGCATCGCCGGGGTTTCGGCCTCGGCGAGGAGGAACAGGTCGGGGCGCACCGCTTTGAGCGTGCTGCGGACGTCGCCCCAGAACGCCATCGGCACCCCGCCGGCCACGTCGCAGCGGAAGCCGTCGACCCCCATCCGCTCCACCCACCAGCGCATCTCGCCGATCATGGCCTGGCGCATGGCGGCGTTGTCGTAGTTCAGCTCGGCCACGTCGGTCCAGTCAGTCTCGCGCCCCTCGTTGTCGCGGGCGTTGGAGATGGTGCCGTCGGCGCGGTGCACGTACCAGTCGGGGTGCGCGGCGATCCACTCGTGGTCGTGCGCGGTGTGGTTCGCGACCCAGTCCAGGATCACCCGCATCCCCTGCGCGTGCGCGGCGTCCACCAGGCGCTTGAAGTCGGCCTCGGTGCCGTGCTCGGCGTTGATGCCGGTGTAGTCGGCGATGGCGTAGTAGCTCCCCAGGCTCCCCTTGCGGTTCTTCTGGCCGATCGGCTGTACCGGCATCAGCCACAGGATGTCTACCCCCATCGCCTTCAGCCGCGGCAGGTGCTGCTGGAAGGCGGCGAACGTCCCCTCCGACGTGTATTGCCGCACGTTCACCTCGTAGATGGTCGCGCTGCGCGACCACGCCGGGTGAAACGTGGTGTCGGCCGATGACGGCGTGCCCACCGCGACCGGCGGGGGCGAACCCGTCGTGCCGGTGCCGTACGTGCCCGGGGCCGCGCACGCCGCCAGCGCGATGCTCGCGGCCACGCAAAGGAGGGATTGTCTCATCGGGAGATGCGGGTGGTTGATGGGGAGCCGCCGCAGCGATCGACGGCGCCGGTATTTGTCAGAGTTGTTGACTATAAGATGTCACCCGTCCGGCGGCCAGAGGTTCGGTGACGGCGTTGCAGACGTCCGTGTGGGAATTTGCGCGTGAACTCGCGGCTACAACGGCACGCAGTCCGCCTTCGCGGACTTCAACGGCGATTGGCGCTGGTGCAGTCCCGAGCCGTGGAGCCTCGCGCAGTTTGCGAGGCTTCTCGTAGTTGTTGCTGCGGCTTCAGCCGCCGGTGAGCGGCATCGCCGAATCCCACCGAGCCCTCCGTCATGTCACGGCCGCGCCGGCAGCGGGCGCCAGGGGTCGTTGGGGTTGAAGTGCTCGTACACGGCGCGCGAGACCGATTGGATCAGGCGCTCGCCGGGGTTGCCGGGGGCGTAGCTGGTGTCGGTCTGGTTGCGGGTGATCACGGCGAGGACGTAGTCGCCCGTCGGCGCGTTCACCAGCAGCACCTCCGAGCGCGAGCGGTCCACGAAGCCCTGCTTGGACGCGGCCTGCACCGTGGGCGGGATCTGCGAGAGCGCGGTGTTCTTCCAGTAGCTGTTGGTGAGCATCCTGTACATCTCCTGCGAGGCACGGGGACTCACGGCGCGCCCCTCGCGGATCATCACCAGCGCCTCGGCGATCTCGCGTGGCGTGGTCTGGCCCCAGCCGTGGACGGAGCGCGGCTGCTCGCGGCCGGGCGTGCGCGAGTTGACCCGCGTCTGCGCGAAGCCGTGCGCGCCCATCCACTCGTTCACCACCGCCCCGCCACCCACCATCCCCTGTATCCACAGGCTGGCGAAGTTGTCGCTCACCGTGAGCATCAGGAAGACGAGCTCCGAGAGCGGAAGCGTGTCTCCCGCGGCCATGTAGCCCACCACGTCCGTCGCCTCGCCGTAGCGGTAGTGCAGCGTGTCGGGGTAGGGCACCCGCGCCTCCAGTTTCACCTTCCCCCGCTCCGCCTGGTCGTACAGCGTGAGCATGATCGGCACCTTGATCAGGCTGGCGGTGGGGAACACCTCGTCCGCGCGGATCGCCACGCTCCGCCCGGTGCGCAGGTGGCGTACGTAGATCCCCACCTCGCCGCCGCCGCCGAACCCCTGCGTCAGCCGGTTGAGCCTCGCCTCGAGCGTCCGGTCGGTGCGCGCCGGCGCCGACGCGGGGTTCGCCCTCTGCGCGTTGAGCGGCGCCGCGGCGGCGAGCAGAAACAGCAGGAAAAGAGGGGGGATGCGGATCATGGCGTCGGTGGGGCGGGTGAGATGGACGTTGGGGGCGGGGTCGAGGCGCGGTGACTCGGCATCGGCGAGACGGCGTCCTCTCGCGTCAGCGGATAATAAGCGCGAACCTGTCGGAGGACTACAACGGCTGGTCTGTGACTTCCCTGCTTTTGGCAGGACCTGGTCCACGGCTCTGACGGCCAGCCGCTCGCTGGTGGAGACGAGGTCGGGGGCGCCACCGCTCGGTGACGCCCCCGTCCATCATCCCCCGAATCCAGGCACTCGGCACTCGGCACTCGGCACCCGGCACTCAGCACTCATCCGTGGAGACGAATCCGCATCACGAAACCGCTACCGCCCGATCCAGTAGCTCGCCTTGATCACGAAAATGTTGTCGGGGCGCTGGCGGAAGATGGCGTTCGCGTCGCGCGAGAAGCTGAAGTCGCCGAACACCTCGCCGCCCGCGCGCTGCTGCTGCCACACCAGGAAGAGCGTGGAGCCGGGCCGGTACTCCCAGCGCAGCACCGCGTTGCCGCGCAGCGAGCGCACGTTCAGGTCGGGGTTGTCGAACGAGAGCGCCTGCGCCGAGGGGCCGCCCGGCGCGGCGCAGTTCCCGTTCGGGTCGGCCGTGTAGCGGTTGCTCGCCGCGTCCAGGCAGATGCTGCCGAAGTCGGTGCCGTACTCGCGCGTTTCGGTGGTGCGCGGGCCGGTGAACTCCTTGAAGTTCGAGTAGTCGCCGGCGAACACGAACGGCTGCGCGAACAGCTCCAGGGTGAGCGTGGGCGTGAAGGTCCAGTTCAGCCGCGTGTTCATCGACAGCGTGTTCTGCTCCAGGTCGGCGAACACCGCCCGCTGCCCGAAGAAGTGCGAGGCCGTGGCGTCATCGGCGCGCGTCACGAACTGCAGGCGGTTCAGCTCGTGGCTGTACGACGGCCCCAGCGAGAGCCGGAGCGCGGGCACGGGCTTCACCGTCACGGTGGCGTTGGCGCCGTAGTACCATCCCCCCAGCGCGTCGCTCACGTAGTCGTGCGAGGTGGAGAGCGACACGTCGCGCCGCGTGTCGGTGTTCATGCGGGCGTGCAGCAGGCGGCCGCGCGGCTGGTGCACCACCGGGCCGCCGCGGGTGAGCCGGTCGTCGCTCACCTCGGGGTAGAGCTCGGTGTAGAACGCCAGGGACCAGTAGTTGGCGAGCTGCCCGCCGGTGAAGGCGTGGAGCTGCGCCGAGGTGCGATCGCCGTCGTAGTTGAACTGGTTCTGCATCCCCACGATGGCGGTCCAGTCGCGGAACACCTTGTTGGGCGTCGTCCAGTTCCGCTGCACGTTCGCCAGCGTCCACACGTGGTCGGCCCGGGTGAGGAAGGCGGCGTCGTTCACCTCGAAGCCGGGGCTGCGGTAGTTCACCGCGCCCTCCCAGCGCCAGTCGCCGGCGTCCTTGGCCATGCGCAGGTAGCCGCCGTAGCCGCGCAGCGCCGTCGCCTGCGTGTCCAGCAGGTCCGAGAAGAGGCCGTTGCCGCCGCTCTGCCGGTCCGGCCGCTGGAAGTAGCGGGCGGAGGAGCGCTGCAGCCGCAGGATGGCCAGCGAGTCGCCCGAGGTGTTGGAGAGCGCGACGTTGCCGAGGAGGTGGTAGGTGCGGTTCTTCCACCACATCTCCCAGTCGGCGCCGATCGCCTCGGCGTGGCCGGGGATGCGCTGCTCCAGCGCGTCGTTGTCGAAGCGGCGGATCACCGAGGTGGCGATGGCGCCGATGGTGGCGTTGCCGCCGCGGTAGTTCTTCTTCACCCGGCCCACGAAGTAGTTGCTGGCCGGCTCCACCTGCTCGGTGAAGCGGTTGCCCAGCGTGTCCTGCACCAGCGCGCGCTCGGAGCGCGTCACCGCGTTCAGCAGCCCCACCTGCAGCCCGCCGCTGGTGCGGCCGGTGACCTTGGCGGCGGCCAGGATGGTGCTGTTCTCGGGGGTGTGCACGTACTCCGCGTCGTCGCGCGTGACGAAACCCTGCGGCGCGCGCCCCACCCGGCGCGAGTAGAAGAGCGACATCCCGCCCACGCTGGTCGAGCAGTTGATGCACCAGAAGTCGCCGAAGCCGAAGAGGCCGCTCCCTTCCACGAAGAAGGGGCGCTTCTCGGAGTAGAAGGTCTCGAAGGCGGAGAGGTTCACCGACGCGGGGTCCACCTCCACCTGCCCGAAGTCGGGGTTGATGGTGGCGTCGAGCGTGAGGGTGGAGCTGAGCTGGTACTTGATGTCGCCGCCCACGCGCATGTCGTACTGCTGCCCGCTCTGGAAGGGGCTGCCGGCCTGGGTGGGCGTCACGTAGCGGGCGCGGCTCAGCACGTACGGCAGCAGCTCCATGCGGCCGCGGCTCTTCGGCGCGCGGATCGCCTCCAGGTGGCCGAAGCGGCTGGGGCCGCCGTTCTCCTGCTTCCCCCAGAAGCTCCACATCGAGCTCTCGTTCAGCCGCTCCACGTAGCGCCACACCTGCATCCCCCAGCTCTGCACGCTGTCGCGCGGGAAGCGGAGCTGGCCGAAGGGGATGCGCAGCTCCGCCGTCCACCCCAGCGAGTCCACGCGCGCCTCGGCCGTGTACACGGGGTCCCACGACGGGTCGGCGTACGACGACGCCTGCCCGGCGTCGCTCTTCACCCCCGCCGGGTTGATGGTGAACACCGTGCGGCCGGTGTGGTCGTGGTAGGTGTCGAAGACGAGCTGCATGTAGTCGCCGCCCGGGCTCCCGTCGCGGCGGGCCAGCGGCGCGCGAACCCCGCGCGCGCCGAGCGAGTCGAACATCCGCGCGCCGATGTACAGCGCCTCGGCGTCGTACGCGACGCGGATCTCGGTGCGCTGCGTGGCCTTCCGCCCCTCGTGCGGGTCCTGCTGGGTGAAGTCGGTGGCCGCCGGCGCGCTCTGCCACACCGCCTCGTCCAGCCGCCCGTCCACCGCGACCGGCGAGGTGCGCTCCACCGCCCGCACGCGCGGCGCGGTCTCCACGGTGTGCGCGACCGTCTGCGCGGCCGCGGGACCCGCGAGGGCGACGAGGGAGGCGATCAGTGCGGCGGACCGGCGACAGGTGTGCATGTGCGGCAGCGGAAGGGAGGAGGGTGGCAGTGCGGTCGGGGCGAGTCCGTGCGGACGCGCGTCCCGGCATCCAGCTTCGACGTGTGATTCGCCCGAAAGGTTTGAAGCGTGTGCGCCTGCCGGAGGCGGGGAGGGCGGCTCCTTTTCATTGCGGACGCGTCGACGACGAATCAGTATGCTAAATGGTTAGCACAATGCTAGATTATTAGCACTTGGAGGTAGTGTCAACCCTTTCGCTGCTGACAACCGGGTGGTCGGCCTCGCGGTCGGTCTCTGCCGATGCGACGCTCAGCTCGGTGAATTCTCGTCAGTACGGGTCGGTGGATGAGGCATCTTCGGCGTTCGGAGGCGTCCAGGGGGTGGGGCGGGGGATCCAGCGCGGCACCGCGCGGCGGTACGCGCGGTACGGCTCGCCGAAGCGCCGCTCGAGCCCGGGTTCCTCCAGCAGGGGGATGTAGATGGCGTTCACGAGGAAGAACGCGCCGGCCCACCACCCCACCGCCGCCGACCGCAGCAGCAGCGCCTCGCCGATCACGAGCATCAGCACGCCGGTGATCATCGGGTTGCGCACGTGGCGGTACATCCCCGTCACCACCAGCCGCGTGGGCGGGTCCCACGGCGCCAGCGTGCCCCTCCCGCGGGTGGCGAAGTGCCAGATGGTGGCGCACGCCAGCACCAGCCCGCCCGCGATGAACGCCGCTCCGAGCGCCGCCCGCGCCAGCCCCGTCGCGCCGGACTCGATCGACATCAGCGGCGATGGCCGCGAGGAGACGAGCAGGTACGGCACCACGCCCGCCATCACGGTGGGGAGGGCGAGGATGGAGAGAAGGTGGCGAATCAGCCTCATCTCACCACTCCGATCGCTTCGCTCATGGGATTGATGGGGAGCGTGGGAGACCGGTCCGGATGCGGCGGGCGATACAAAGCTCGGCCGCGGAACCGGCACTCAAGGTCCGCGACGCGGCCCGAGAGCGTCGTGCCGCCGCCGCGGATGAAACCAATCGCCGCTCCCGGCGTACGCCGTGTCACCGCCGGCCGACGAGACCGTGGACCCACGGACGAACCTCCTTCGCGGCGCCGAAACGCGGGGGGCTCGCCGAGGGCACTCGCGGCGTGGGTCGTGTGTACCACGACCGCGCACGAGGCCGGAAGGGTTGCCAACCCTTCGCGGCGTGCTAGTATCGAACGTTTCACGCACACCACAACGCGGCACGGCACCGCCCGTCCGCCGGGAAGCAGGATCCGCATGACGCCCTCTCGCACCCGCTCGCTCGCCGCGGCCCTGCTGGCCGCCGTCGCGGCGTTCGGCGCCGCCCCCGCGGCGGCGCAGGCCGGCGGCCACTCGCATTCGCACACGCACGACGCGCCCCTGCCGGCCTCGGCCCAGGGGTACCGGTGGACCGCGGCCGACGCGCACTTCATGACCACGATGATCGGCCACCACGCGCAGGCCATCGTCATGTCGCGGCTGGCGCCCACGCGCGCGGCCAACCCGCAGGTGCGCACCCTGGCCGAGCGCATCATCAACGCCCAGCAGGACGAGATCGCCACCATGCAGCAGTGGCTGCGCGACCGGAAGCAGCCGGTGCCCGAGGTGAGCCACGGCGGCACCGTGAGCATGGCCGCGGGCGCGATGCAGCACCACGAGCACATGCCGGGCATGCTCACCGAGGCGCAGCTCGCGCAGCTCGCCCAGGCGCGTGGCGCCGAGTTCGACCGGCTGTTCCTGACCTACATGATCCAGCACCACTCGGGCGCCGTCTCCATGGTCGAGAAGCTCTTCGGCTCGTGGGGCGCCGGCCAGGACGAAGCCGTGTTCAAGTTCGCGTCCGACGTGAACGTGGACCAGGCCACCGAGATCGCGCGGATGCAGCGCATGCTGGCCGCGGTCGTCTTCGGCGCTCCCGCGCCGTGATCACCTGCCGTACGATGTCCGCAGTTCACTCTCCACCCAGTCGTGAGGAAAGAACCATGGCAACTGTCTCCCCGGCATTTCGCTCGGGGGTGAGGTCCGCCGCCGCCCCCGTGTGGAAGCTGTCCCTTGCCATCGCCCTGTCGTCCACGGCGGCCGCCGCCCAGGGCACGGCCGCGCCGCCCAGCCCCGACCCGCGCGTGGGCCTGCGCGCCGGGCTGATGGACGCCGCCGAGGCGACCTGGAACATGCGCGTGCTGTCGCGCACCCCGCCGCCCGAGGCCTTCGTCGGCAAGACCAACTCCGACCTGGCCTTCACCGGCAACTACGCGATCCAGGGCAACTACAACGGCTGGCAGATCTGGGACATCACCAACCCCAGCCGCCCCACGCTGCGCACGGCGTACGTCTGCCCCGCGTCGCAGAGCGACGTGTCGGTCTACAAGAACCTGCTCTTCGTGTCGGGCGAGGGCCTCACCGGCCGCCTCGACTGCGGCACGCAGGGCGTGCAGGACACCGTGAGCCGCGACCGGCTGCGCGGGCTGCGCATCTTCGACATCAGCGACATCGAGCACCCGCGCAACGTGGGCAACGTGCAGACCTGCCGCGGGTCGCACACCCATACCGTGCTCGCCGACCCGAAGGACCCCGACAACGTCTACGTCTACATCTCGGGCTCGGCGGGCGTGCGCTCGCCCAACGAGCTCCCGGGGTGCGTGGGCGACTCGCCGGAGCAGAACCCCAACTCGTCGCTCTTCCGCATCGAGGTGATCAAGGTTCCCGTGCGGAACCCGGAGCGCGCGGCCATCGTCAGCTCGCCGCGCATCTTCGCCAACCTCGCGGCGCCCGCGCGCCACGGCGAGGCGGCCGAGGACATCGCCGCCGCCACCCGGATCGCCGCCGCGGCGCGTGCCCGCGGCGAGTTCACGGTGAACGTGCAGGGGCTGGAGCGCGTCGCGCCCGGGCAGTTCGTCAACCCGCTGCTCGACAGCATCATGCGCGCGCGCGGCGGCACCGGCGCGCCCACCGGCGCCGACAGCGCCGCCCTGCGCAGCTCGATCCAGGCGATCGTGGACCGCATGTTCGGCGACCAGGGCCCGCGCACCGGCCCCACGCAGTGCCACGACATCACCGTGTACCCGGCGATCGGCCTGGCCGGCGGCGCCTGCGAGGGCTACGGGATGCTGCTCGACATCCGCGACCCGGCGAACCCGGTGCGCATCGCGGCCGTGGCCGACTCGAACTTCTCGTACTGGCACTCGGCCACGTTCAACAACGACGGCACCAAGATCCTGTTCAGCGACGAGTGGGGCGGCGGCGGGCAGGCCAAGTGCCGCGCCACCGACAAGCCCGAGTGGGGCGCCAACGCGATCTTCACCATCGTGAACCGGCAGATGCAGTTCCAGAGCTACTACAAGCTCCCGGCGGCCCAGACGGCGCAGGAGAACTGCGTGGCCCACAACGGCTCGCTGATCCCCATCCCGGGGCGCGACGTGATGGTGCAGGCGTGGTACCAGGGCGGCATCTCGGTGTTCGACTTCACCGACGCCCGCCGCCCGAAGGAGATCGCCTTCTTCGATCGCGGCCCGGCCGATGCGACGCGCATGGCCGGCGGCGGCTCGTGGTCGGTGTACTGGTACAACGGCGCCATCGTGAGCTCCGAGATCGCGCGCGGGCTCGACATCCTGGACCTGGTGCCCAGCCCGCACCTCTCGCAGAACGAGATCGACGCCGCCAAGACGGTGCGGCTCGACTACCTCAACACGCAGGGGCAGCCGCAGTTCCGCTGGGCGCCCAGCTTCGCGCTGGCGCGGGCCTACGTGGACCAGCTGGAGCGCGGCAACGGCCTCGCCGCCGCGCGGGTCGCCACGGTGCGGCAGGCGCTGCAGCGTGCCGAGGCCGCCTCGGGTGCGGCGCGTCGCACCGCCCTCACCACGCTGGCCACGCAGGTGACCGGCTACGCCGCCGGCTCGTCCGACGCGGCGAAGGTGCGGATGCTCGCCGGCGCGGTGCGCGACCTCGCCGCCGCGCGCTGAGCTAAGCTCTTTCGGCAGGCAACACAGGCCGGCGCCGGTGTGCGGACTCCCGCACACCGGCGCCGGCTTCTTCACGCGTGGAGATATCTCCGTCCTCGAAAGATGGTCCTTACCCGGCCCCGGCGCACGGCACCCGGCACCCGGCACCCGGGCGCACGGCACCCGTCACCCGTCACCCGTCACCCGTCACCCGTCACCCGTCACCCCGTCACCCCGTCACCCCGGCACCCGTCACCCCGGCACCCCGTCACCCGACGCACAACAACCCAGCGTCGGTGTGGGAATTTGCGAGTAAACTCGCGGCTACAACGGCACGCAGTCCGCCTTCGCGGACTTCAACTGCGATTTGCGGAGTGACGAGAGTGCGTGATCGAGCCGAAATGCTGCCGCCGAGCCGGTGAAGCCTCGCGCAGTTTGCGAGGCTTTTCGTAGTTGTTGCTGCGACGCTGCGACTTCAGTCGCCGGTCAGGCGAGGCTTTGGATTCTCCACGGTAGCGGTCGTTGGGTCTCCCTCAGCCGTCCTCGATCAAGCTGAAGCCGTACGGCCAGCGGTCGTCGCTGCGCTTCGTCGAGGTGACGAAGCAGCGGTGGCGCAGGAGCTCGGCGCGATCCGCGTCGGTCAGCTCGGGATCGGCGCCGCCGGGATGCTCGCGGCCGTCGACGTTGTAGTACAGGCAGCCATCCAGCGCGTAGTCGCGCCGGAACGCGGTGCGCCACTGCGAGTTGCCGCCCCAGCCGTTGCTCGGGTCGTCCGTCGGGCGATGGTTGCGCGCGTACGCCCAGTAGAGCGTGGACTGCTCCGCCACGTCCTTCAGCAGATGCAGGCGCCCCGCGCGAACGCGGCACCCAGCGCGCGAGATCAGCAGCGGGCCCAGCGTGTAGGCGGACCAGTACGCCTCGACCAGCTCCGCGGGCGCGCGCTCGTCCGGCAGTTGATCCACCGTCACGATCTCGTGGTAGAACGGGTGGAATCCCGCGCGTTCGATCGGTTCGAGGCCGAGCTCAGCCATGAACCGCGCGAAATCGTCCCGCCCGACCGTCGCGAGCTTCCATGGCGGATCCGCGGCGGCCGGACCGAAGGAGAGCTGGAGGAGCTGGATGATCCGGGACAGCGCGTAGAGCCGGCACAGCTCCTCCTGTGTCATCGGCGGAACGGGGCTGCCGCGCCGCGTGCGGATCTCGTCCAGCCAGCGCCGCTCGCCGTCCTGCGCGCGGATCCACGGGCGGAGCAGGTCGTCGTGGAGCGCGTCGCCGTCGTAGTCCATCATGTCGTCGTACAACTGCCGGTACGGCTGCTGGTCGATGTACATGCAGGGGGAAAGCGGTGTAGTTGAGTGAGGCGAGGACGCACTGTCGGCCGCGTCGAGGACGACAAGATTGCCGTCGCCCGCCGCGGGTGGCAACGATTCGCTTGCAAACGCCGTCGAACGCCTGTCATCTTCCGCCTGTGCGGACGTTGTATCCCATCCTGTCGCCCCTCCCACCACCGCCGCCGATGATCGCACTCACGCAGCTTCGGGTCGATGCCGCGCACGGGCTCCGCTCGCTCTGGCGCGCCCGGCGCCACTCCGCCGCCACGGTGCTCACGCTGGCCTTCGGCGGCGGCGTGTCGCTGGCGCTGGCGAGCGTGGCGTGGGCAGGGCTCGGCTGGCGGGCCCCCGCCGACCCGCCGCCGTTCGGCCGCATCCCCGGCGGCGGCGCGGGCGGGTGGACCGACGAGATCCGCACCGCCGCCGAGCTCCAAGGCGACGGCTATCGCTCCATCTGCGTGGTGCTGCTCGCGGCCGCCATCGCGGTGGCGCTGGTGACGTGCGTGAACGCCGCCGCGCACGTGGTCACCCGCGCCTCGGCCCGGCGCCACGAGCGGGCGATGCACGCCGCGCTCGGCGCCACCCGCGCGCGGCTGACCATGCAGGCGCTGGCGGAGAGCGGCGCGCTCGCGCTCGCGGGCGCGCTCGGCGCGGCGGCGATCGGCGCGGGGATGCTGCGGCTGATGCGCGCGTCGTGGCCGGTGTCGGGCGGGCAGATCGCGGGCGACCCCGGCACTTCCGCCTACCTGCTGGCGCTCGCGCTGCCGGCTGCCTCGGTGGTGCTGTTCGGCGTGGCGCCGGCGCTGGGGGCGGGGCTCCGCAACCTGCACGCGCAGCTCACCACCGGCAGCCGCTCCACCCCCGGCCGCTACGAGGGGTGGCTGCGGCGCGCCATCACCGTGGCCCAGCTCGCCACGTCCATGGCGCTGCTGGTGGGCGCCGGCCTGCTGATCCGCGGCTCGCTCCCGGCCACCGCGACCACGGCGCCCGGCTTCGACCCGCGCGACACGCTCACGCTGCGGCTGGACACGCCCGCCACCCTCGCGGCCGACCCCGCGCGCCGCGCCGCGGCGCTGCAGGCGGCGCTCGAGCGGGTCCGCGCCGTCCCCGGCGTGCGCGCGGCGGCGCTGGGCTCGCCCGACGCGTGGCTGGGGCTGGGCGCGCAGGACCGCGTCACCACCTTCTGC
>DASQLJ010000062.1:0-7310 GCA_035630095.1 Longimicrobium sp. | reverse complement strand
GTGTCAGCGCACGCTCAGGGTGCGGCCTGGGGAGGCGCGGAGACCGAGGCCCGTGCCTCCTCGTGCGTCTGGCCGGCGGCGAGAGCGGCGTCCATGTCGTGGCGCTTCCACCGCTTGCGCGGCGCCCGGCCAAACCAGCGCAGCGTCATCTCCGTCGCCGCGATCGGCACGACCAGGAGCGCGAGCGCCAGCAGGAGCAGCCACGAGTTGTTGGTGCGCCTCGCCATCTCCAGCACCACCGCCTCGACGGCGGCCGCCCCGATCCACACCAGCGCCACGTACCGCCGCGTCCGCGTCCAGAATTGTGTCATCGGGCCCTCCAGGGCGTCTGGCACGAACAGGTGCCGAGAGACAGGAACCGCGTCGTCGGGGAGAGTGGGACAACGAAGGCTACCACCACCGCCCCTGATTGCGCAACTCCTTGGCTCAACGCGGGATGCGGGAATCCACGGCCCGGCGTGATCGCTCCCGCAAAGAGGATGTCGTCCCCGGCTCCTTGATCCGAGCCCGTGCGGCGATGGCGTGAGCCGGCCCCGCGCGCTCCGGGGGGAGCGCGCGGTGCGGGCGATCAGGACGCGAGCTGGGCGTCGAGGGTGATCTCGGCGTTCAGCACCTTGGACACCGGGCACCCGGCCTTCGCGGCCGCGGCGAGCTCCTGGAACTTCTCCTCCGAGATGCCGGGGACCTTGCCGCGGAGCTCGAGGCGGATCGCGGTGATCGTCCAGTGCACGCCCTCGCTCTCCATCGTCAGGACGGCCTGGGTGCTCAGCTCGTCCGGGGGAAAGCCGGCGCCGGTGAGCTGGAAGCTGAGCGCCATGTTGAAGCAGGCCGCGTGCGCCGCAGCGATCAGCTCCTCCGGGTTCGTCCCCGCGCGGCCGTCCTCGCTCTTGAACCGCATGTCCGTGGAATACGGCTGATCCTTCAGCGCCCCGCTGAAGGTGCTCACCGTTCCCGAGCCCTCGGCACCGGTTCCGTTCCAGACCGCACTCCCTCTGCGCTTCAGCATCTCGTCGTCTCCCTGGTTGGCGGCTGGTGTTGCCCGTGTCCGAAGATTGAGGGTCCGGCCTGCCGGGCGCAACGAGCCGCGGCGCAAAAGCCTCTTTCGCGCTCCCGATCTGCATCGGGGGAAAGCACATCATGGCGCCATCGTGAGTGCCGGTTATTATTCGGTGTGCTCTCCGGCCCGCTCACCTCGGCCCTCCGTCATCCCCGTCGTCGATCCCGTGACCACATCTCCGCCGGACGGCGAACGCGACGCACCTCGCCACCTCCGCACATCCAGCGTGAGTCCGGACGCGCGCACCGCGGAGCAGGATGAATGGCTCTGGGGGTGGGATCCAACCCCCGGCATCGTCTCCGTGTGGGCGGAGGCGGACGGGCGCGCGACCGTGTGGCGCAGGACCGCGGAGACGGGCGCGCTGGTGCGGGAGGAGGAGCGCTACCGCCCGTGGATCCTGCTCGACCGGCTGGACGACCTGCGTCACCTGGGGGCGGGGCTGGCGCCGGAGGGGACGCCCGGCGCCGACGCCTGGTACCGCGAGCTGAGCGGCGCGGGCGAGCTGCGCTTCCAGGTCTCCGCCGCGCACGGCGGCGCGCTGGCGCAGGCGGTGCTGCAGGGCGCGGCGCGGCGGCTGGGGCGGCCGGTCCCGCACCTGCGCGAGCTCGGCGCGGAGTGCGTGCTGGTGCTGCCGCCGGAGGAGCAGTACCTGGTCGCCACCGGCCGCACCTACTTCCGCGGCCTCGCCTTCGACCAGCTCCACCGCCTGCAGTTCGACCTGGAGACCACGGGGCTGGACGCCACGCGCGACCGCATCTTCATGATCGCGGTGCGCGACCCGTCGGGCGCGACGCGGATCCTCGAAGCGCACGGCAGGGACGACGCGGCCGAGGCGGAGCTGATCCGGCGCCTGGTCGAAACGGTCCACGCGGCCGACCCGGACGTGATCGAGAACCACAACCTGCACGGCTTCGACCTCCCCTTCACCGCCCAACGCGCGCGGCGGCTGGGCGTGCCGCTGGCGCTGGGGCGGCTGGGGAAGCTGGGGCTGCGCGAGCGCGCGGCGATGCGCGGCACCGTGCAGAACGGCGACACCGGCCGCCGCGTGCGCTTCGTGGCCCCGGGCCGCGAGCTGATCGACACCCTCGACGCGACCATCCGCTACGACTTCGCCACGCGCGAGCTCCCGGGGCACGGACTCAAGGCCGTCGCGCGGCACCTGGGCGTGGCCGCGCCCGACCGCGAGTACGTCCCCGGGGCCCAGATCTTCACCGTCTACCGCACCGACCCCGAGCGCATCCGGCGCTACGCGGAGGACGACGTGGAGGAGGTCGCCGCCATCTCCCGGCTGCTCGGCGGCGCGGCGTTCGCGCTGGCGCGGATGGCGCCGCGGCGCTACGAGCGGCTGGCGGATGCGGGGCCCGCCACGGGCGTGATCGACCCGCTCCTGGTGCGTGCCTACCTCCGCGCCGGCGCCGCGCTCCCCGCGCACCGGCAGGGGGACGGGACCCCGCACGCGGGCGCGGCGCTGCACCTGTTCGCGACCGGCGTGGCGTGGCGCGTGGTGAAGGCCGACGTGGCCAGCCTGTACCCGTCGCTGATGCGCGCCTTCCGCATCGGCCCGTCGCGCGACCACCTGGGCGCGCTGCTGGCTCTGGTGGACCGGCTGGTGGAGCAGCGGCTCGCCGCCAAGGCGCGCGGCCGCGAGGCGCCCCCCGGCTCCGCCGAGCGCCACACGCACGAGGCCACGTCGGCGGCGATGAAGCTGGTGGTGAACTCGGCGTACGGGTACCTGGCGGCCGGCGGCGAGCTGACCCGCTTCGCCGACGTGCACGCCGCGAACGAGGTGACGCGCCGCGGCCGCGAGACGCTGGGCTTCATGTGCCGCGAGCTCGCCGCGCGGGGGGTGACGCTGCTGGAGGCGGACACCGACGGCGTGTACTTCGCCGTGCCCGAGGCGTGGACGGAGGCGGACGAGCGGCGGGTGGTGGCCGAGGTCGCGGCGCTGCTGCCGCCGCTGGTGCAGCTCGAGTTCGAGGGGCGCTACGCGGCGATGCTCTCGCACGAGCCCAAGAACTACGCGCTGCTGGGGTACGATGGGACGCTGATGCTGAAGGGCGTCGCCTTCCGCTCCAGCCGCGCGGAGCCGTTCGGCGAGGCGTTCCTGCGGCGCGCCCTCCTGCACCTGTTCGACGCAGACGTGGCCGGGGTGCGCGAGACCTACCTCGCCACGCTCGACGCGCTGCGCCGCCGCGAGCTGCCCACCTACGACGTGTCGTCGCGCGTGCGGCTGACCAAGTCGCCCGCGAAGTACGCGGAAACGCGCGAGGCACGGCGCGAGTTCGCGTACGAGGCGCTGCTCGCGAGCGGGCGCGCGCACTGGCGGGTGGGCGAGAAGGTGCGCGTCTACCGCACCCAGGCCGGCGGCGGCGCCGTCGTCCCCTCCGCCGACGAGGACGCCGCCGGCCGCGACGCCGACCCGCGCGACTACGACGTGGACCACTACGCCCGCGTCCTCCGCCACACCTACGCCGCGCGCCTCGCCCGCGCCCTCGCGCCGGCCGACTTCGCCGCGGTCTTCGCCGACCCCGACCAGCTCTCCCTCTTCGCCCCCTCCACCGCGACGATGCGCCCCGTGCTCGACACGCGGCCGTCCCCGGCGGCGACCCCGCTCCCGCCGCTCGGCGTCGATCCCGAGGCCGTCGACCCCGAGACCGCCGAGCCCGCGGACTGAATCAGCGCAGCCGCAGCCTGAACAACAGCGCGCGGTGATCCGAAGCTTCGCCGGGGAGCACCCGTGCGCTCTGGCAGCGCGTCCCGCCATTCACGTACAGGTAGTCGATCCGCCGCACGGGCGCGCCGGAGGGAAACGTCCGCGGATCCCCTTCTCCACAGTTCTCCCACGCGTCGCGAAAGCCGGCCCTGCGGAGCTCCTCGTGGACCGGGCTCTCCGGGAGGGCGTTGAGGTCGCCCCCGATCAGCAGCGGCATCCCCTGCCCTGCCGTGGCCTGGGCGACGCGGAGGACCGTGGCGATCTCCTGCAGGCGCCAGAGGTTCTCGCCGGTGTGGTCCAGGTGCGTGTCGAGCACGGCCAGCGGCCCACCGGGCGCGGCGACCACCGCCAGCAGCACCCCGCGCTGCTCGCGGCCCTCCGCCGTCCGCCCCGGCGGCGCCGTCACCGTGAGCGGGACCAGCGTGTCGCGCTGGATCGGCCAGCGCGAGAGCACCGCGACCCCGTAGTCGCCCCCCTGGAAGCTGATCGTGCGCCCGAACGCGGCCGAGTAGCCGGTGAGCCGCGCCAGGGTGGCGGGCTGGTCCATGGGCCCGGACCGCTGCGTGTTGCGGTCGACCTCCTGGAGGAGCACGAGGTCGGCCCCCGTGCTCCGCACCAGCTCCGCGACGCGCGCCAGGTTCTCGCGCCCGGCCAGGTCCTTCCCCGCGCGGATGTTGTAGACCAGCACGGTGACCTCTCGCCCGTTCGCGGGAGCGGGTGGAGCGCTCGCGCAGCCGGCGAGCAGAGCGGCAACGGCGAGGCCTGGCAGGTGCCGGAGCAGCGTAGCGGGACGGAGCACGATTCGGCGTAGCGGCGAGGGAAATCCTGAAGGCGGCGCGTGGCCGGCGGACGGTGACAAACTCGCTCCGGGACCGCACGGAAGCCAGAGGGGCACCGAGCTCATCGCCCGATGCCCCTCCCTTCGTCCGTCTGGACCTGCTCCACCGGAATGGCCGAACCCCGGTCACATCCGACGGAGAAAGCCAACCCGTCGCCAGGCGTTCGCCTACCGGTTCGCGCTGTCGGTCGGCGTCACGGTCACGCTGGGCGTGACGACGGTGTTCGTGTCGGTGCCCATCTCCACGCGCGCGGGGTCCACGTCCACCTTGGGGGCCTCGCCGCCGCTCACGTCCACGTCCGGAAGCTTGCCCTCGTCCTCCACCTTCGCAGTGCAGGCGCCGGCGGCCATCATCATCGCCGCGACCGCCGCAATCCAGCGTCTCGAGCTCATCATCGAATCTCCTTGGTGGGACGTGGGAACCGACTGCGCGTGCAGTCGTGTCGCCGATCAAGGCAAGAGATGCGCCCGGCGCCAGGTGTTTACAGCCTCGAAGGGAGTGACGTACCTGCCTTGGTGAGCCAGGGGGACGAGTCGACCGCCGCGGAACCAGGGCGGCGAGGGAACCGAAAATGCGCGCGCGGCGATGAGGAATCGCCGCGCGCCGCATCCATTCAGGTCGATCGAAAACGACCTGCCGACCCTCCGCCGCCCTCAGTGCACGGCGTTGATCATGTCGAACATGGGGAGGTACATGGCCACCACGATGCCGCCGATCACCACGCCCATCACCACGATCATGATCGGCTCCAGGATCGAGGTCAGCGCGCTCACGGCGGCGTCCACCTCGTCGTCGTAGAAGTCGGCGATCTTGCTGAGCATCTCGTCCAGGCCGCCGGTCTGCTCGCCCACGTTGATCATCTGCACCACCATCGGCGGGAAGACGCCGCTCTCCTTCAGCGGGTCGCTGATGGTGGCGCCGCCGGCGATGCTGGCGCGGCTCTTCATCACCGCGTCGTGCACCACTCGGTTGCCGGCCGTGCGCGCGGTGATCTGCAGCCCGTCCAGGATCGACACGCCCGAGCTCACCAGCGTGCCCAGCGTGCGGGTGAAGCGGCTCACCGCGCTCTTGCGCAGCAGGTTGCCCAGCACCGGCATCTTCAGCAGCAGCGTGTCGATCTGCAGCCGCCCCGAGCTGGTCTTGTAGTACTGGCGGACCGCGATCACGATCGCGATCACCGCCAGCACCAGCAGCCACATGTAGTTCTGCAGGAAGTTGCTCAGCGCCAGCACCACGCGGGTGGGCAGCGGCAGCGCCAGCCCGGCGCCGGTGAACATCCCGGCGAACACCGGCACCACCTTCCACAGCAGGATGGTGGTGCAGAGCACCACCACGATCAGCATCACCGCCGGGTACACCATGGCACCCTTGATCTTGCGCGCCAGGGCGTCGTTCTTCTCCAGGAACACCGCCAGGCGCATCAGGATCACGTCCAGGATGCCGCCCGCCTCGCCGGCCGCCACCATGTTCACGTACAGGTCGGTGAACACCTTGGGGTGCCGGCGCAGCGAGTCGGCCAGCGTCTGCCCCGCCTGGATGTCGAGCAGGACCTTGGAGATCACCTTCTGGAAGTACTTGTTCTCCGTCTGCTCGGCCAGGATCGTCAGGCTCTGCACCAGCGGCAGGCCCGAGTTGATCATGGTGGAGAACTGGCGCGTGAAGATCACGACCTCGCGGGTCTTGATCCCCGTGCCGATCTGGAAGTTGATGTCCTTCGACTTGGTGTTCACGGTGATCGGGCGCAGCCGCTGCCGCACCAGGTAGCCCACCACCTCCTCGCGGGTGGGGAGCTCGATCTCGCCGTTCATGATCTCGCCGTTGACGGCGCGCGCGCTGTACGCGAAGGTGGGCATTGCGTGTTACCCCGGGGAACAGGGGGGACTGGGCACGGGGAAGCGCGTGCGGAGCCCGCCGCCGCGTCCCGATCCGTCGAACATCTCCGACCCGCCGGCCGCGCCGCTACCGGGGTGCGGCGCCTGCCGTCCTCAGTTGCCGCCGACCGGCTCGCCCACCATCTGGCGGAACTCGTTCTCGTCGCCGCTGCGCTTGAGCGCCTCCTCCAGCGTCACCTCGCGCTGCAGGTACAGCTCCTTCAGCGAGTCGTTCAGCGTCTGCATCCCGTGCTTCTTGCCGGCCTGCATGATCGAGTAGATCTGGTGCACCTTGTCGTCGCGGATGCAGGCGCGGATGGCGGGGGTGCACACCATCACCTCGGCGGCCATGGCCCGGCCGCGGCCGCGCGCCTTGGGGAGCAGCTGCTGCGTGACCACCCCTTCCAGCACGAACGCCAGCTGCGCGCGGATCTGCGACTGCTGGTGCGCGGGGAAGACGTCGATCACGCGGTTGATGGTCTCGGCGGCCGAGTTGGTGTGCAGCGTGGCCAGGCACAGGTGCCCCGTCTCGGCGATGGTCAGCGCCGCCGACACCGTCTCCAGGTCGCGCATCTCGCCCACCAGGATCACGTCGGGGTCCTGCCGCAGCGCGTACTTGAGCGCCCGCCCGAAGCTCTGGGTGTCGCTCCCCACCTCGCGCTGGTTCACCATGCACCCCTGGTGGCGGTGGATGAACTCGATCGGGTCCTCGATGGTGAGGATGTGCCCGCGGCGCTCCTTGTTGATCTTGTCGATCATCGCGGCGAGCGTCGTGGACTTTCCCGAGCCGGTCGGACCCGTCACGAGCACGAGCCCGCGCGGACGCTCGG
>DASQLJ010000061.1:0-2601 GCA_035630095.1 Longimicrobium sp. | reverse complement strand
CTTCAAGGACGTGCGCGTCCCCCGCGAGAACGTGATCTGGGGCGAGGGGAAGGGGCTCAAGCTCGCGCTGATGACGCTGAACACCGGGCGCCTCACGCTGCCGATGAGCGCGGCGTACGGGGCGAAGGTGGCGGTGGAGGTGGCGCGGAAGTGGGCCGCCGAGCGCGTGCAGTGGGGCGCCGCCATCGGCAAGCACGACGCGGTCGCGCAGATGCTGGGCGGGATGACCGCCGACGCCTTCGCCATCGAGAGCATGGCCGAGCTGTCGAGCGCCCTGGCCGACCAGGCGAAGAACGACATCCGCCTGGAGGCGGCGATCGCCAAGCTGTGGACCACCGAGATGGGGTGGAAGATCGTGGACGACTGCCTCCAGATCCGTGGCGGGCGCGGCTACGAGACGGCCGACTCGCTTGCGGCGCGCGGCGAGCTTCCCCTTCCGGTGGAGCGGATGATGCGCGACTTCCGCATCAACCGGATCTTCGAGGGGAGCTCCGAGATCATGCGGCTGTTCATCGCCCGCGAGGCGGTGGACACGCACCTGAAGGTGGCGGGCGACCTGATCAAGCCCGGGATCAGCACGGGGCAGAAGATCGGCGCGATGGCCAGGGCCGGCGCCTGGTACGCGGGGTGGCTGCCGAAGCGCTTCGTGGGCAGCGGGCAGCTTCCCACCAGCTACGGCGAGTTCGGGCGCAACGCCAAGCACGTGCGCTACATCGAGCGCAGCAGCCGCAAGCTGGCGCGCACCATGTTCTACGCCATGGGCAAGTACCAGGCGAAGCTGGAGAAGAAGGGCCACCTGCTGGGCCGCTTCGTGGACATCGGCGCCGAGCTGTACGCGATGAGCTGCGCGTGCGTGCGCGCGCAGGACATGAAGGACGGCGAGAACGGCCGCGAGGCGGTGCTGCTGGCCGACCTCTTCTGCCGCCGCTCGCGGCTGCGCGTGGAGCAGCTCTTCAACGCCGTGCACGACAACGCCGACGACCCGACCTACAAGGTCGCGCAGGACGTGCTGAAGGGGCGCTACGCCTGGCTCGAGGAGGGCGCGATCACCGCGGTCCCCGAGGGCACGCAGGCGCCCAACGCCGGCTTCTCGCCCCCCGTGGAGCGGGCGGTGTCGGGCACGTCGCCCGCCACGCGCGTGGGCGCGAGCGGCTGAGACGCGGCACGGCAGCACGGATCGGCGGCCCCGCGGCGAGCTCTTCGCCGCGGGGCCGTTCTTCGTCACACTGTCACGCTTAATAGCCGACTCAAAATACTTGCGTTCCTTCCAGCTGATACATACCCTTTACGCCTCGCTCTCCTCCTGCATACGGGCATCCCCAGCACGTAATCGGTGAGAGCCGCTCGCGCCGCGGCGAGAATTCCGCGCGTCTGCGACCCTGATCCGCCTCGACATCAAACGATTTCGCACCCGACGGTTCCAGGGTGCGCCGACGCCGGCGGTTCCGGCGGAACCGGAGCGGGAGGAGGACGGCATGCGCAAGATCCGGCTGGACGTGGAGCACCTCGAGGTGGAGTCGTTCGTGACGGCTGGCGCGGCGAACGCGCTCGGCACCGTGCGCGGCAACGGCGCGATCGACGGCGGCGACCTGGTCGTGGTCACCGCGCCCGTGCCGCTGACGCCCAACTGCTCGGCCGACACGATGTGCGACACCTGCAGGTACTCGTGTATCGACACCTGCACGCCGCAGCCCACCTGCGACTCGTGCCACATCACCCTGTGCAGGGCGAACTGCGCCTGATGCCCGGCGGCCCCGCGGCCTCCACCGCGGGGCCGTGGTCATCTTGTCGAATCACGGGGGGAGGACGATGCGGAAGCTGAAGCTGGAGGTGGATGCGCTCGCGGTGGAGAGCTTCGAGACCGCGCCGGGGACCGCCGGCACCGGCACCGTCCGCGGGCAGGCTCTGGCGCCCGGGCCCGACAACCCCGAGTCGCGCATCTGGAGCTGCAACGGCTCGTGCGTCACCTGCACCGACTGCAACACCTGCATCAGCTGCCAGGTCACCTGCTTCGACGCCACCTGCATCTCGTGCCAGACGTGCGCGACCTGCGGCGAGTCGTGCGGCCGCACCCTGTGCCACGCGACCTTCCCCGACAACTGCTGCATGATCGGCTGACCGCCGGCTCGCCTCGCGCGGCTACCAGGTTAAATCCGGGACCTCATCCCGGACCCAGCGGACATCCCGTCCGCCACACATCACCCCACCGAAGGCAAACGCACGATGTCGAACATCTCGCTGAACCCGGCCGACCTGCAGGTGACGTCGTTCGCCCCCGAGCCGGAGTTCGGCGTCGCACCCGGCGGGACCGAGCCGCAGCCCGAGGCTCTCGGGCCGACCAACTACGTCTCCTGCCGCGGAACCTGCAACGGCTGCACGTCGCCGCAGTACGCCTGCTGACGCGAGCAAGGGTGTGACGAACAGCGGCCCCGGCGACGTTTCGCCGGGGCCGCTTGGTATACGGAGTGCGAAAAGTTGTGCCGGGGCCGAGACGGAAGAGCGGGATGTGGGCGTGTCCCTCCGCTGCGCTCCGGGCCGGGCTTCGCGCGCCGTAGGCAACGATACCGCCGTTGCCAACGGCGCCGAGCCGCCGGCGCGCCA
>DASQLJ010000060.1:0-5057 GCA_035630095.1 Longimicrobium sp. | reverse complement strand
GGCCCTCTCCCTGGCGCCTGGCGGCGCCTGTCCCTCCCCCAAAACAACCTGGGGGAGGGACCTCGGCTCGCTTCGCTCGCGGCTACTTCATCGCGACGGAAGCACGGAAGCCACATCACCATCAGCAGATATGGCGTCGATCAATTTAACGACGGACACATCTCTCTTCTCTCGGACAAAGCCGGACGACGGGCATCCGGCCGCACCGTCACCGAGGAGGCATGGACGATCGCAGGCCACCAACCGGCCGAGGCTGCCACCCTCTCCCGGAACGGGAGAGGGTACGCGCCCTCAGGCGCGGGGAGAGGGCCCGCGGGGCCACGGACCCGCGCAGAATCCCGGATTGACCTGGATCGACCCCGGATCCACGCTCATCCCCCGGCACCCCCACGCCGAGGGGCGGCACCCCTCGCGGATGCCGCCCCTCGCACTCCATCTCCAGATCCCGCTGCCGGGATCAGCTCGACTGCTCTTCCTTCATCTTGCAGTCCAGGCAGTACCGGGCGTGCGGAAGGGCCTCCAGCCGCGCGAAGGGGATCGGCTTCTTGCACGAGTGGCAGACGCCGAACTCCTCGGGGTTGCTGTACAGGCGGCGCAGCGCTTCCTCCACGCGGTACAGGTAGCGGCCTTCCTTGCTGGCGAACAGGAACGACTTCTCGCGCTCCATGGCGTCGGTGCCCTGGTCGGCCATGTGGAACGAGTAGCTGGACAGGTCGTTGTCGGCCGAGTCGCGCGTCTGCTTGGACTGTTCGGCGAAGCGGCCCAGCGAGCGCAGGGTCTTGTCGCGCTCCCGCAGGAGAAGGCGTTCGATGGTCTCGAGCTCCGTCCGATCCATCCGGTCGCCTCGCTGCAACGTGGGGCTTGTAGGCATGGAAATGCGTGGCGGTAATGTCGTTTGTGGCCGGGGAGGCGCCCGTGGACCGCGCCGCGGGTTGTCCGGGGGAACCCCGCAATTTAGCGGGTCTCGCGATTTCTGTACACCGCAGGGGGTCGCCGGGGTCCGGAAGATAGGGCCCGAAGTGCTCTCCCGGTTGCGGCCCACCCCACGACACCTGTCCGGACGACGGGGAGTAAACAGATGCACTCCGGCCGCGGGGTGCGGCCGGAGCGCCTGCCGTCCGCCGAGGTCAGCGGTTGAAGACCAGCCGCACCACGTCGTTGCCGTTGGCCCACAGCATCAGCGCAACGACGATCACCAGCCCCACCTGCGACAGGCGGATGCGCGCCTCCACCGAGAGCGGCCGCCCGCGCACCGCCTCGAAGGCGAGGAACATCAGGTGCCCGCCGTCCAGGATCGGGATCGGCAGCAGGTTCAGCACGGCCAGGTTCACCGAGAAGCTGGCCAGGAAGGTGAGCCACACCTGGAACCCCAGCCGCGCCGTCTCGCCCGACGCCTCGCCGATGGAGAGGAGGCCGCCCATGTTGCGGGCGGAGATCTGCCCCGTCACCAGCCGCCGCAGGATGTCGCCCACGAACGCCGCGGTGCCCCAGGTGGCCTGCGCCCCCCGCACCACCGCCGAGCCCAGCCCCACCTTCTCGCTCACCACCGCCGGCCCCGCGTTCGCGGCGCCCACCCGCCCGATGGTGATCCGCTTCCCCTGCAGGTCCGTCTCCTTGGTCGCGGTGGGTGTCACCGTCAGGTTCAGCGACTGCCCGCCGCGCTGCACGACCAGCGGCAGCGGCTTCCCCGGGTTGCCCTGGATGGCGCGCACCAGCTCCTGCCAGCTCCGCACCGGCGCGCCGCCCGCCGCCGTCACCCGGTCGCCCGGTTGCAGGCCGGCGCGCCGCGCGGGGGTGCCGGCTTCCACGCGCTCGATCACCGGCGGGCGGTAGACGTCCAGCCCGGCGAGCGCCTCCGCGCGCGCCGACGCCGTGCCCGGCAGGGTCAGCGTGACCGCCGGCGCGTCGGCGAAGCGAAGCTCCACCGGGCTCTCGGCGCCCAGTAGCGCGTCCGACACCTGGTCCCAGTCGCGCACCGGGCGGCCGCCCACGGCGGTCAGCCGCGCGCCCTCGGGGATTCCGGCGAGGCGGGGACTCGCGGGCGTCGCCTGGCTCCCCGCCACCGACACCCGCGTCTCGATCACCCGCTGGTTGCCGTAGAAGAAGGCGATGGCGCTGAACACCAGCCAGGCGAAGAGCAGGTTCATGATCACGCCGGCGCTGATCACCAGCGTGCGCGCCCACAGGCTCTTGCTGTCGAAGGTGCGCTCGGGGTCCACCTCCTCGGCCGCCGGGCCGGCGCCCTCCAGCGCCTCGGCGGTTTCGTCGTCCTCCATCCCCGCCATCTTCACGTAGCCACCCAGCGGGATCGCCGAGAGCACGAACTCGGTCTCGCCCACCCGGAAGCCCCACAGCGCCTTGCCGAACCCCAGCGAGAAGCGGGGCACCTGGATGTTCACGGCCTTGGCCGCGAAGAAGTGCCCCAGCTCGTGCACCAGGATCAGGATCGAAAGGACGACGACGGTCGACAGTATGGTCAGCACGGAGCGAGCCTCTGCACGAAGTCTTCAGCGGTGCGGCGCGCCCGGGCGTCGGCCTCGAGCACGTCCTGCAGCGAGTGGGCGGCGGCCGACGGGCAGCGCGCCAGCGTCTCGGAGATCGCCTCGGCGATCCCGGGGAACGACAGGCGGCCGGCCAGGAAGTGCTGCACCGCCACCTCGTTGGCCGCGTTGTACACCGCCGGCGCGGTCCCGCCGCGCCGCCCGGCCTCGACCCCCAGCGCGAACGCGGGAAAGTCGTCCTGGCGCACGGCCTCGAAGGTCAGCGTTCCCGCGGCCACGGGGTCGAAGCGGCGGCAGGTGTAGGGGAGCCGCTCGGGGTACGCCAGCGCGTAGAGCACCGGCAACTCCATGGTGGGGAACCCCATCTGCGCCAGCACCGAGCCGTCCACCATCTCCACCATGGAGTGGATGATGGACTGGGGATGCACCACCGCCTCGATACGGTCGTACCCGACGCCGAACAGGAAGTGCGCCTCGATCACTTCCAGCGCCTTGTTGGCCAGCGTGGCGCTGTCGATGGTGACCTTGGCGCCCATGTCCCAGGTCGGGTGCCGCAGCGCGTCCGCCGGCGTGACCGACGCCAGCATGGCGGAGGAAAAGCCGCGGAACGGGCCGCCCGACGCGGTGATCACCAGCCGCCGCACGTCCTCGGCGCGCGCCCCCTGCAGGCACTGGAGGATCGCGCTGTGCTCGCTGTCCACCGGCACCAGCTCTCCCCCGCCCTCGCGCGCCGCGTCCAGCACCAGCGGCCCGCCGCAGACCAGGGATTCCTTGTTGGCCAGCGCCACCCGCTTCCCGGCGCGGAGCGCCGCCAGCGTGGGCTCCAGCCCCGCCGCGCCCACCAGCGCGTTCAGCACCACGTCGGCGTCGGGGTGGGTCGCCGCCTCCAGCAGCGCCTCGCGCCCCGTCCGCCACGCGGTCCCCCCGTCCACCCCCGCCGGCACCGCGCCGTCCGCCAGCACGGCCAGGGACGGGCGATAGCGCGCGGCGAGCGCCGCCAGCGCGCCGCCGTTGCGGTGCGCGGTGAGCGCCACGGCGCGGAAGCGGTCTGGGTGCTGGTCGAGCACCGCCAGCGCGCTGCGCCCGATCGACCCCGTGGCGCCCAGGATGGCGATGCCCTTCATGGCCGGCTCAGCGCCCCACCAGCAGCACGAAGAAGGCGTACCCCAGCGGGAGGGTGAAGAAGAGCGAGTCGAAGCGGTCGAGCGCGCCGCCGTGCCCCGGCAGCAGCTTCCCCGAGTCCTTCACCCCCACGTCGCGCTTGAGCAGCGACTCGGCCAGGTCGCCCACCTGCGCCGCGATGGAGACGGCGACACCGAAGAGCGCGGCCTCCACGAGCCCCGGCTGCCAGCTGCCGAAGCGCTGCAGGAAGAGCGCGTACCCCACCGCGGCGAGCGGGGTGCCGATCACCGCGCCCAGCGACCCCGCCACCGTCTTCCCCGGGCTGACCTTGGGGATCAGCTTGCGCTTCCCCCACAGCCGCCCCGCGAAGTACGCGAAGGTGTCGCTGAGCCAGGTGAGGACCACGGGAAAGAGGAGGACGGCGGTGCCGTGCAGCGGCCCGTCGAGGTCCGGCAGGTGGCGCAGGAAGAGCGCGAACGCCAGCAGCGCGGGGTAGACGGCGCCCATGAAGGTGACCGCCACCGAAAGGAGCGGCTCGCCGGCCACGCCGCGCTGCCAGATCGCCGCGGTGAGCGCGGCGAGGAGGACGAGCACGGCGGCGGCGGTGGGGAGCGGCGTGTCGATCCCCCGCTCGGGGTGCACGGCGGCCAGGGCGATCAGCAGCGCGGCGCCCCCCATCCCCACCCAGCCGATCGGGAAGGCGCGCTTGAGCTCGGCCATCTGGAAGAGCTCGCGGGTGGCGAGCACGGCGCAGAGCGCCAGGAGCGCGGCCAGCACCCAGCCGCCGAAGTACATGGCGGCCACCGCGATGGGGATCCCCACCGCGGCCACGGCGGTGCGCGTCGCGGTCTCGTTACGAGCCAACGGCGGCTTCTCCGGGATCTGTCTTGCGGGAGGTCAGGAGGCCAGCACGCGGCCAAAGCGCCGCTCGCGCTGCTGGTACTCCAGCAGCGCCGCGAAGAAGTGGTCGCGCGTGAAGTCCGGCCAGAGCACGGGGGTCACGTACAGCTCGGTGTAGGCGAGCTGCCACAGCATGAAGTTGGAGATGCGCAGCTCGCCCGAGGTGCGGATCAGCAGGTCGGGGTCGGGGTCGCCCGGGGTGTAGAGGTGGTCGGCGAACATCGCCTCGTCGATCTCGCCCGGCATCAGCGTGCCCTCGCGCACGCGCTCGGCCAGGCGCCGCGCGGCGTGCACGATCTCGGCGCGCGAGCCGTAGCTGATGGCCAGGTTCAGCCGCAGCCCGGTGCCGCCGCGCGTGTGCTCCACGATCCCCTCCAGGGCGGCGCGGGTGCGCGGCCCCAGGTGGTGCAGCTCGCCGATGGCGTGCACCTCCACGCCCTTCTCCTTGAGCTCGCGGCGCTCCTTGCGCACGTAGAGCTCCAGCAGCGTCATCAGCGCGCCCACCTCGCGCTGCGGCCGCTGCCAGTTCTCCTG
>DASQLJ010000059.1:0-3029 GCA_035630095.1 Longimicrobium sp. | reverse complement strand
GGGTCGCGTACATGCTGGGCCACACCGCCGTCCCCCTCCTGGTGACGACGGACGCGCTCACCGGCCGCGTCCCCGGCTATGCCGGCACCGCCGTGCGCGTGGACGCGGACGCGGCGGAGATCGCCGCGCGGCCGGCGGTGGCGCCGGAGGTGGCCGTGCACCCGGAGAACCTGGCGTACGTCATCTATACCTCCGGGTCGACGGGCCGGCCGAAGGGGGTGCAGATCGAGCACCGCAACACCGTCTCCGTGCTGCGCTGGCTGCACGACCACGTGAGCGACGACGAGCGGCGGGCGGTGCTCGCCGCCACCTCCGTCTGCTTCGACGTATCCATCGCCGAGATCTTCGGCACGCTGTGCTGGGGGGGAACGCTGGTGCTGGTGGAGAACGCGCTCTCCCTGGCGTCTCTCGGCGAGGAGGTGGCGACGGTGGCGATGGTGCCCAGCGCCGCGGCCGAGCTGCTGCGCATGGGCGCGATCCCGCCGTGCGTGCGCACGCTGGCGCTGGGCGGCGAGCCGCTGCGCAACGAGCTGGCGCAGCGGCTCTTCGCGCTGGGCCACGTGGAGCGCGTGCTCAACCTGTACGGGCCCACGGAGGATACGACGTATTCCACCTGCAAGGACGTGGAGCGCGGGCGCACGGCGGCGATGAGCGTGGGCCGCGCCGTGGGCGGCACCACGCCGCGGGTGCTGGACGGAGAGCTGCGCCCCGCCCGCCACGGCGAGGTGGGGGAGGTGTGGATGGGGGGCGAGGGGGTGACGCGCGGCTACCTGGCCGACCCTCGCATGACGGCGGACCGCTACCGCCCCGACCCGCTGGGCGCCCCCGGCGCGCGGATGTACCGGACGGGCGACCTCGGCCGCCTCCTTCCCGACGGCGACCTGGAGTGCCTGGGGCGGATGGACCACCAGGTGAAGGTGCGCGGATTCCGCGTGGAGCCGGGCGAGATCGAGACGGTGCTGCTGGCGCACCCGGCCGTGCGCGAGGCCGCCGTGACCGCGTGGGACGACCGCGGCGAGAAGCGCCTGGCCGCCTGGGTGGTGGCCGAGGGCGAGCCGCCGGCCGCCGCGGCGCTGCGCGAGCACGTGCGCCGGCACCTTCCCGAGTACATGGTCCCCGACGCGCTCGCCTTCCTCCCCGCCCTGCCGCACACGCCCAACGGCAAGGTGGACCGGCTGGCCCTCCCCGAGCCGCACCCCCACCGCGAGTCCGCGGGCGATTACGTGGCCCCCACCACGGCGGACGAGGCGGCGCTGGCCACCATCTGGAGCGAGGTGCTGGGGATCGACCGGGTGGGGATCCGCGACGACTTCTTCGAGTTGGGCGGGCACTCGCTGCTGGCCACGCAGATCGTGGCGCGCGTGCGCCAGCGCATGGGGGTGGAGCTGCCGCTGGGCGCCGTCTTCGCCATGCCTACCGTGGAGGAGCTGGCGCGCCAGCTTGCGGACGCCGCCGCGGCGCTCCCCAGCGACACGCACATCCCCCGCGCCCCGCGCGACCGGCCGCTGCCGCTCTCCTTTCCGCAGGAGAGCGTGTGGTTCTTCCAGCGGCTCAAGCCCGACATGCGCTCGTACAACTTCCAGGCGACGGTGCGCATCCGCGGCGCGCTGGACGCGGGGGCGCTGGAGCGCGCGCTGGGCGAGATCGTGCGCCGCCACGAGATCTTCCGCACGACCTTCCCCGCGGTGGACGGGGTCCCCGCGCAGGTGGTGCACGCGCCGTGGCCCGTCCATCTCCCCGTGGTCGACCTCACCTCCTTCTCCGGCGACCGGCGGGAGGCGGAGATGAAGGCTCGGATGGAGGCCGAGTTCCAGCAGCCGTTCCACATCACCGCGCTGCCGCTGGTGCGCTGGACGCTCTTCCGGCTGGGGGAGGACGAGCACGTGCTCCTCGCGGTGGAGCAGCACCTGGTGCACGACGGGTGGAGCTTCGCCGTCTTCCTGCGCGAACTCACCCGCATCTACCCCGCCTTCGCGCGGGGGGAGGCGCACGGGATGCCGGAGCCGGCGGTGCAGTTCGGCGACTTCGCGGCGTGGCAGCGGGCGTGGATGGAGGGGGATGAGGCCCGGAAGCAGCTCGACTGGTGGAAGACGCGCCTGGACGGCGTCGTCCCCGTCCTGGAGCTGCCGGCGGACCGCCCGCGCCCCGCGGAGATGAGCTTCCGCGGGAGCGCGCACCGGGTGTCGCTGGACGCCGGGCTGGTCCGCGCGGCGGACGAGTTCAGCCGGCGGCAGGGGGTGACGCTGTTCATGACGCTGTTCGCCGCCTTCGAGGCGCTGATGCACCGCTACACCGGGGAGACGGACTTCTGCGTGGGGAGCGGCGTTGCGGGGCGGCGGCTGCGCGAGAGCGAGGACCTGATCGGCATGGTGGTGAACACCATCCCCATCCGCGCCGACCTGAACGGCGACCCCGATTTCGTGGAGCTGGTGGAGCGGGTGCGGACCTCGGCGGTGGAGACCTACCAGCGGCAGGACGTGCCCTTCGCCGAGATCGTGGCGGCGGTGCACCCCGAGCGCTCGCGCGGGCACCTTCCCCTCTTCCAGGTCGCCTTCAACTTCCACCACGCGCCGTACCCGGAGATGAAGCTGGGCGACGCCGGGATGGAGGTGACGGAGGGGCTGGCGAACCAGTCGGCCAAGTTCGACCTGAACGTGATCGTGATCCCCCGCGCCCACCAGCACGCGGGCGACGAGGTGGTGATGATCTGGGAGTTCGCGGAGGACCTGTTCGACGCGCCCACCGTGCGCCGGATGATCCACCACTTCGAGGCGGTGCTGGGGAGCGCCCTGGCCGACCCCGCGGCGCGGCTGAGCCGCCTGCGCATGCTCCCCGCCGGCGAGGAGCGCGGCCTTCTCGCGCTGGCCGGCGCCGCCACGCCCTACCCGCGCGACGCCACGCTGCACGGCCTCTTCGCCGAGCAGGCGCGGCTTCGCCCGCACGCGTCCGCGGTGGAGCACGGCGACCGCGTGGTGACCTACGGCGAGCTGGACGCCGAGTCGGACCGGGTCGCGGCGGCGCTGCGGCGG
>DASQLJ010000058.1:0-9559 GCA_035630095.1 Longimicrobium sp. | reverse complement strand
GGTGGGGCTGATGCAGCGGGCCGAGCGCATCATCCTGCTGGGCGGCGCCACCCTCTTCTTCGGAAGCTGGCACCGCGGCGTGGTGCTGAACTGGGTGATGCTGACGATGGCGGTGCTCACCAACGCCACCGCCATCTACCGCATCTGGTGGGTGGGGCGCTACCTCCGCACCACCGAGACCGAGCCTTCCGCCCCGGGTGCCCCCCGGAGCGTTCCCGAACCCGTGAACAGGTAACCGAATCGTGCGCACCGACCAGTACGCGCCGCGCCCCGCAGGGGGCCGGCTCGGCGTTCTTCTTCCCGGCCTCGGCGCCGTGAGCACCACCGTGATCGCCGGCGTGGAGCTGGCCCGCCGCGGGCTGGCCCGCCCGATCGGCTCGGTCACCCAGTACGGCACCATCCGCCTGGGCAAGCGCACCGAGGGCCGCGCGCCGAAGATCAAGGAGTTCGTGCCGCTGGCGGAGCTGAACGACCTGGTGTTCGGCGCCTGGGACCCGTTCCCGCAGGACGCCTACGAGAGCGCCCTGAACGCCGGCGTGCTCGACCGCTTCGTGCACATCGAGCCGATCAAGGACTTCCTGCAGACGGTCAAGCCGATGCCGGCGGCCTTCGACCAGCGCTACGTGAAGAAGCTGGAAGGGATCAACGTCAAGCAGGGCAAGAGCAAGCGCGCCTGGGCCGACGAGATCCGCGCCGACATCCGCCGCTTCAAGGAGGAGAATGGCTGCGAGCGGCTGGTGATGGTGTGGTGCGGCAGCACCGAGGTGTACATTAAGGCCGGCCCCACGCACCAGAGCATCGAGGCGTTCGAGGCGGCGCTGGACGCCGACGACGAGAGCATCGCGCCCAGCATGCTGTACGCCTACGCGGCGATCCTGGAGGGCGTCCCCTACGCCAACGGCGCGCCCAACCTGTCGGTGGACTTCCCGGCGCTGGTGAAGCTGGCCGAGGACCGCGGCGTGCCGATCGCCGGCAAGGACTTCAAGACCGGGCAGACGCTGATCAAGACGATCATCGCCCCAGGCCTGAAGGCGCGCATGCTGGGGCTGGACGGCTGGTTCAGCACCAACATCCTGGGCAACCGCGACGGCGAGGTGCTGGACGATCCCGAGAGCTTCAAGACCAAGGAAGAGTCGAAGCTGTCGGTGCTGGAGCACATCCTGCAGCCCGAGACGTACCCGGATCTGTACAAGAACTTCTACCACAAGGTCCGCATCAACTACTACCCCCCGCGCGGCGACGCCAAGGAGGGGTGGGACAACATCGACATCCGCGGGTGGCTCGACTACCCGATGCAGATCAAGGTCGACTTCCTCTGCCGCGACAGCATCCTGGCCGCGCCGATCGTGCTGGACCTGGCGCTCTTCCTGGACCTGGCAAGCCGCAGCGGGATGGGCGGGATCCAGGAGTGGCTCTCGTTCTTCCTGAAGAGCCCGATGACGGCCGAGGGGCTGTACCCCGAGCACGACCTGTTCATCCAGCAGACCAAGCTGAAGAACACGCTGCGCTGGCTGATGGGCGAGGAGCCGATCACGCACCTGGGGCTGGAGTACTACCTCGAGGAGGCCGAGGCCGCCGCGGGGTACTGAGCCCGTCGCGCACCGAAGTGTTTGCGGCTTCCCGGCACCGTGCCGGGGAGCCGCTTTCTTTTGATCGACGCCTCCGGATGGTTACGATCCCATTATCATACCACGTTGCATACGTCAGGTCGGGATCAAAGATTGTAAAAGGTCTCACGCAGAGCAGCAGAGGAGCGGAGGACTTCCGCAACCCCTCTGCTTCTCTGCTGCTCTGCGTGAGCCATCTTCTCTGAACTTTCCCCGTACGATACGCGGCAATCCGGTATCGGCCGGGGCCGCGAAACCGCAGGCATCACGCACCGAACCGATCGAGCCACCCTGATCTCCTCCGACGACTTCCTGACGCTCGCCGGCTCGGCGGAGGCGGAGACGCGCGTGAAAGCCTCGGTGTTCCTCGCCACGGCGTGGCCGGTGGAGACGGAGGACGAGGCGCGAAGGGTCCTAGCGGCGCGCGAGAAGGCGACGTGGGACGCGAACCACCACTGCAGCGCGTGGAAGCTGCGCGGCGGCGTGTCGCGGGCGAACGACGCGGGCGAGCCCGGCGGGAGCGCGGGGGCGCCGATCCTGGCCGCGATCGAGGGCGCGGGGCTGGTGGACGTGCTGGTGATCGTCACGCGCTGGTTCGGCGGGACGAAGCTGGGGGTGGGCGGGCTGGTGCGCGCCTACGGCGAGGCCGCGGCGCTGGCGCTGGAGGCGGCGCCGCGGCGCGTGGGCACGGTGGCCGAGCGCCTGCGCGTGGTCTACCCGTACGCGCACACCGCGGCCGTGATGCGCGTGCTGGAGCGCGCCGGCGCCGCGGCGGTCGAGCACGGCTACGCGGATTCGGGCGACGCGGGGACGGTGGCGTTCAGCGTGGCGGCGTCGCTGCGGGAGCGGGTGCGCGACGAGCTGCGCGAGGCCACGGCGGGCGCGCTGGCGCCCGAGCCGCTGGGCGCGGCGGTGCTGTACCGGAACGTGGATCGGGGAACGGCGTATTGAGGGGCGCGCCGCCGGGATGGCGGCGCGCCACCCGGGCACGACCGCGCCCGACGCCACTCCCCACACCTGCCGCCGCTGCCCGCGGCGGAGCTGTCCCGAGGGCCACCCCGCATGGATGGAGCCGTGTTAGCCGACCCGATCATGGAGCGACTGCGAAGCCGCTTCCCCATGTATCACGAGACGGCATATCTCTTCATCCTCGCCGCGCTGCACTACACCATCGAGCGGCTGGGCGAGGCGCGGCACATCAGCGGCCGCGAGCTGGCGGCGGGGTGCCGCGACCTGGCGCTGGAGCGCTACGGGCCCATGGCGCGCAGCGTGCTCGAGTACTGGGGGCTGCGCCGCACGCGCGACTTCGGCGAGATCGTATTCGCGCTGGTGGAGCTGGGGATCCTGGTGAAGCAGGACGGCGATTCGGTGGACGACTTCGACGGCGTGTTCGGCTTCGCGGAGGCGTTCGAGCGCGACTATCCCTGGGCGTGCCCGCAGCGCATCGAGCAGGACTGACCCGCGCACTCAAGCACCTTCTTCAAGGCTGGAACACGCCTTGCGGCGCCAGGTTACCGTATGGGCTGGCGGGGCGCGGGGGCGCCCGGGTGAGATGACTGCCGAGGGGAGGGGAACGCGATGCCCGACGAACGTGAGTTTCCGACGTGCCAGAAGTGCAACCAGGGGATTCTGCTTCCGCTTTCGGACTACGGCCGCGACGGCGCGCCGATCACCTACAAGGCCTGGGTCTGCACCAACCCCGAGTGCGGCTTCAACATCCGCATCGACAACGGCGAGATCAGCTACGGCCGCACCATCGGCCAGAGCTACAAGTAGCCGATCGGCGATCGTGAACGCAGATTGAACGTGCCCGCGGCGAAACCCTTCGCCGCGGGCACGGCCGCATCCGGACCCCGCCTCGCCCATGCCCGACCGGCAGCCTCCTTCACCCTCGGCCGCTCATCCCACGGCGTTCTTCGCGAGCGAGACCGTCCCCGTGCTCACGGCGGACGAGATGCGGGCCTGGGATCGCGCCGCCATCGACACCCACGGCGTCCCCGAGCCGGTGCTGATGGAGAGCGCCGGCCGCGCCGCCGCCGCCGTGATCCACCGCCTCTACCCGCGCGGACGCGTCCTCGTCGCGTGCGGCAGCGGCAACAACGGGGGCGACGGGATGGTGGTCGCGCGCACGCTGCGGGCGTGGGGGCGCGACGTGCGCGTGCTCGCCGCCGGCAGCCGCCCGCCCGCGGACGCGCTGCGGCACGGGTGGGAGATCGAGACGGTCGCCGTCGACGCGCTGGAGTCCGCCCTCTCCGGCGCGGACGTGCTGGTGGACGCACTGCTCGGCACCGGCTCCACCGGCGCGCCGCGCGAGCCGTACGACCGCGTGATCCGGGTGATGAACGGGGCGGGGAAGCCGGTCGTGGCGCTGGACGGCCCGTCGGGCGTGGACTTCACCACGGGCGCGGCCGCCGGCGAGGTGGTCGCGGCGGAGGTGACGGTGACGTTCGGCGCGCCCAAGCGGGGGCTGCTGCTGTACCCGGGGCGCGAGCGGTGCGGCCGCATCGTGTGCGTGGAGATCGGCTTCAACCCGCTGGATTCGGGCTTCGGTGCGCAGCTCATCACCCCCGCATGGGCCGTGGCGCATCTCCCCGCCGTGCCGCCGAACGCGCACAAGGGGCAACTCGGACGGGTGGTGATCGTCGCCGGGCGGGCGGGGATGGCGGGCGCGTCGGTGCTGGCGGGGATGGGCGCCCTGCGCGCCGGCGCCGGCATGGCCGTCCTCGTCGCGCCCGAGGCCAATCGCCCCATCATCCAGACCGCCATTCCCGAAGCGCTGTATGAAAATCGCGATTCGGTAGATGACGATGTCTTCGCGAAAGCCGACGCCGTCGTCGCCGGGCCGGGAATGGGAACGGACGACGCCGCGCTCGCCCTGTTGCGGAAGATCGCCGCCGCCGCCGAGTGCCCGCTCCTCTTCGACGCAGACGCGACGACGCTGCTCGCCACCCATCCCGCGCTCCGCGACGACATCCACCAGCCGCTGCTGCTGACCCCGCACCCCGGCGAGGCGTCGCGCCTGCTGGGTCGGCCGACGAAGGAAGTCACGTCCGACCCATTCGCCGCAGCGGCCGAACTGGCGGAGAAGTACCGGTGCGCGGTGCTTCTGAAAGGCGCCCCGTCCCTTGTCTCATCCCCCGGAGAGCCGGTGCTGGTGAGCGTCGGCGGCCACAGCGGCATCGCGACCGGCGGGATGGGCGACACGCTGAGCGGCGTAACCGGCGCGCTCCTGGCGCTCGGCCGCGATCCGCGCATCGCCGCGGGCCTCGGCCTGTGGTACTGCGGCCGCGCCGCCGAGCTCGCCGGCCGCGGCCGCGGCGTCCTCCCGCGCGACGTGGCTGAGTGCGTCCCCGCTGCCCTGTCGGAAGAATCACTGTCAGACAGCGAGCTCGGGATGGGCGACGTGACGCTGGACCTGCGCGCCGCATATTGAGCGAGCCGCGAGAAGACGCTCCGGCGCATGCGAACAGCCTCGCGCAGTTTGCGAGGCTTTCCATAGTTGTAGCCGCGCTGCGGCTTCAGCCGCCGTTTGCGGGTTTTCCCCAAGGCTTCGAAGCCTGCTCCCCGCGATCGAGACACCCGTCTCGCCGGCGTTGACACCGCGCCGCGGGAAAGGTACGTTCCGCCCGCTTTCCGGGCGGTTCCCATCTCCAGAATCCATCCAGGTTTCAGGCATACATGGCCAGCATCCAGCAGATCCGCGCGCGTGAGATCCTCGATTCGCGCGGCAACCCCACCGTCGAGGCCGACGTGGTGCTCGACACCGGCGCCATGGGGCGCGCGGCGGTGCCCAGCGGCGCCAGCACCGGCGAGCACGAGGCCGTGGAGCTGCGCGACGGCGACAAGGGGCGCTACCTGGGCAAGGGCGTGCGCAAGGCGGTGGAGAACGTCGGCGGCGAGATCGCCGGGGCGCTGCGCGGCCGCGACCCGCACGACCAGGCCGGGCTCGACCGCGCGATGATCGACCTGGACGGCACGCCCAACAAGAGCCGGCTGGGCGCCAACGCCATCCTGGCCGTGTCGATGGCCGCCGCGCGCGCCGCCGCGGCCGATGCGCGCCAGCCGCTCTACCGCTATCTCGGAGGGCCCGAGGCGAACCTGCTTCCCGTGCCCATGATGAACATCCTGAACGGCGGCGCGCACGCCTCCAACAACGTGGACTTCCAGGAGTTCATGGTGATGCCGGTGGGCGCCGCGTCGTTCGGCGAGGGGCTGCGGGTGGGCGCCGAGATCTTCCACGCGCTCAAGAAGGTGCTGAGCGGGCAGAAGAAGAGCACCGGCGTGGGCGACGAGGGTGGCTTCGCCCCCGACCTGGCCAGCAACGACGAGGCGGTGGAGGTGATCCTCCAGGCGGTGGACCAGGCCGGCTACAGGGCGGGGACGGACGTGGTGCTGGCGCTGGACGTGGCCGCCTCGGAGATGTGGCGCGGCGAGGGGTACGTCTTCCACAAGAGCACGCAGGAGCGCAAGACGCCGGCCGAGATGGTGGAGTTCTACCGCGCGTGGACCGAGCGCTACCCGATCCGCTCGATCGAGGACGGGCTGGCCGAGAACGACTGGGACGGATGGAAGCAGCTCACCACCGCGCTGGGCGCCGGCACGCAGCTGGTGGGCGACGACCTGTTCGTGACGAACACGGAGCGCCTGTCGCGCGGCATCGAGCAGGGGATCGGGAACGCGATCCTGGTGAAGGTGAACCAGATCGGCACGCTCACCGAGACTCTGGAGGCGATCGAGATCGCGCGCAAGGCGGGCTACAACGCGGTGATGAGCCACCGCTCGGGCGAGACGGAAGACACCTTCATCGCCGACCTGGCGGTGGCGACCGGGGTGGGGCAGATCAAGACCGGCAGCGCCAGCCGCACCGACCGCGTGGCCAAGTACAACCAGCTCCTGCGCATCGAGGAGGAGCTCGGCGCCGCCGCGCGGTACCCCGGCAACAGCCTGTGGCGCTGAGGCCCCGCGGCCGTCACTTGGTGGCCGGCGCCGCACTGGCGCTGGCCCTGTACTTCGCCGTGTGGGGCGGCGAATACTCCGTTTTCACCCTGCTGCGCCTGCGCCAAGACCGCGGCGACGCCGAGGAGGAGCTGGCCCGCGTCCGCCGCGAGGTGGACTCGCTGCGGGTGGAGGCGCGCAAGCTGGACGGCGACCCCGCGACCATCGAACGCGTCGCGCGCGAACGCTTCGGGATGATCCGCGACGGCGAGACGCTGTACCGCTTCGCCGGCCCCGCCGATTCGGCGGCGCAGGCGGCCCCGGCGCCCGCGCAGCCTTGACCCGAGGCGTGGGCAGGGTTACTTTTGCTGCACTGACGCGGGGTGGAGCAGCCTGGTAGCTCGTCGGGCTCATAACCCGAAGGTCGCGGGTTCGAATCCCGCCCCCGCTACTGTCGGAACGTTTGAAGGCCGGTCCTCGGGCCGGCCTTCTGCGTGGCAGGGTAGCTCAGCTGGTTAGAGCGTACGACTCATAATCGTAAGGTCGGGGGTTCGAGTCCCCCCCCTGCTACTGAAACAAGCGAAGGCGCCGCAAGGGTTTACGACCCTGCGGCGCCTTCGCTTTTTCTGTTCCAAGCAGGCCCGCCAGAAGGCTACTGCTGGGACGATCCGGTGAGAACACCACTGGTGGCCCCCACGTGACGCTTGCGTCAGACTTTGGAAGGGCCGCCTTCGAACAAGGCGGCCCTTGCACTTTGCCTTGGTGGTTGTCTCGCGTTGGGGGTACGAGTCGTGTTGGGTTGGGGGGAGGGGTGGGATAAAGTGGCGCGTGAAAACCGTTCCATGTTTCATGGCGCCAGGACGCCGGACCGGCACGATCCGGAAGGCTATCCGGCACGGCTCTTTACTCTCTTCACGATTGTTCCTACTAATAAGGGCTTCGGTGCAATCGTGAGCTACCTCGCAAAGAGCGCAGAGTTGATACACACTCGACGGAATGTTGAGTTCGCTAAGGGATATGATCGCCTGCTGGATTACACCCTGAGTTTGCTCATCCAGAGTGAGAAAGTGCTGCGTAGCTTTGCCACCCGAAATCTAAACCCCGATATCCAAATCAGACGCTCTGCGCCACGCAGGCGCCGTCGATCAGCTCGCCGAGCTCCAGCCGGAACGCGTCCGCATAGGATACTCGCTACGTGTCGCTGGGGCCACCCCCGGGCCATGCAAGCAGAAGGGGCTGGGCGCGGCGACGGCCGTCTCACGGTCGAGGTGTGGCCCGGCCAGCTATCGCTTCGCAAGCGTGACGGTTGTCACTGTCGGCTCAGGACAAAATGAACCTGTCCAACATCATGAGCGCTTCAAACGAACTCTACTGCAACCGCGTAATCCGCATCATCGCGGAAGTAGGTCAGTCGATGATGCGTCTGCATGGGCGCGATCTCTATAATATGTTCGCGCTGTACGGCGCCGAGCTGCAGGGAGATATCTACGACCTCGCGGATCAGCACCTGATGGCGGACGATCTCCGTCCATCTTCATCAGGAAAAATGGTCCTGGTTCCTGCAATGGCGCCACGGAACGCGAGGCGAATGCGATACGCATGGGACTATTTCACGTTCATTTGCATGTCGCACAAAATTCAGAACATCAGGAGAAGACACACAATACCGACCGCCAAACGCCCCCCCATCCTGCTCTATCTTCGAGGCGCCGATTACCAACTCGCGATAACGAACGAGGGGGCGGCAACGGGCGCCTCCACCATGGAAGATTTCTATTTCGGTGCGAGCTACTTGCAACCCCTTAGACGTCGCTTCAACATCGTCAAGGCGCTCAGTCCCTCCGATCTGGGCTGGGCGATGAAGGACATAGGGATTTTTCTCGGAGGGCACGGAAACACTCTTCAGTCCGTTGCCGAGTTCGCTCGCATCTGCGAAGGCGGCGTCTTCATGAATCCGGCGAACTGGAAGGCAAGATTGGCGGAGCTTCTTCCGTCCGCCGCCCTCTTCCTCGTCTATGTTTCCAATCAATCGAACGGCCTCGCATACGAACTGGAAAGCCTCCTGGCCGCCGGGGCGCAAGACCAGGCGATCCTGGTGCTGGACGAGCGACGCTTTGGATCCCGCGAGCCGTTCTTCGCCCTGCAGGAAAGACTGACGGACTTGGGCGATCAGCTCTATCTGTCCGTGGATCGAAACGCCTGCGCCGTCGATGATCCGGATCGCTTCGAGCGCCTGGTTGCATGCTTTCCGCACAGGATTCCGCTGGGTGCAGATTCAGCGCAGGTCCTGCGGGAGATCGAAGCCCTCATTCCACTGGTCCAGCGCGCATCCATCGCGCCGCCTTTGGAATTTCCGTTCGAGTTCGCACCCTCCCTTGCACCGACGGATGCGGAACAGGTCGAGACGATCCGCCGGGACGTGCGTCAGTTCATCGAGCAGTGCCTGTCGGCGGAAACAGTCTCGAACTGGCCCGTACTGTTGCTCCATTTCGAGCTCGACATCTTCTTTGGCCTGGCTTTCGGCGACATCCTGAGCGCGGCCGCCTCCGCGGCGCGCTACGCGGCGGTGGCCGATTTCACACGCGACCTGATCAGGCGGAATGCTCCCGCGCGCGTCGCCGACCTCGACGCCGGGCTGAAACGCTGCGGGGACATCGGGATGAACATCGCCCTCGACGCCTCCGCCATGGGCGAGTGGAACGACTACAGCGACAGGCGCAGGCTGGCGAAGGAGCAGGTCGAGGCGACGGCAAGGCAGGTGACTGACCTTATGGAGCGGTCGATAGCGGCCGCGGACGCGGTCCTGCTGAGAGAGCCCAAGCCAGAGCCGGCGCCCAAAAATCCATCGCTCTACTCGGATTTGATGCGACGCCTGCTGGATTCGCAGCTGGGTCCGCAGCCGCCGGAATAGGGGCCGACCGTCCCGCCGCCGTCCAGCCCGTGCGCGAACACTTGGATCATCTGCTCGGCGATGACGTCGAAGTCTTCGGACTTGCAACAGCCCCATCCGACAGCCG
>DASQLJ010000057.1:0-3688 GCA_035630095.1 Longimicrobium sp. | reverse complement strand
GCCCCGGTGCCGGTCAGCCGCAGCTCGAACTCGGCCTCGGCGGGGCCCTCCTCGGCCGTGTAGAGGAGCGTGATGTTGTAGTTGAGGATCTCGCCCGGCTGGGAAAGCGTGGTGGCGCTGGCCGGCACGGGGATCACGGAGACGATCTGGATGCTGCGCGTGACGGGGGCGGTGGCCTCGGCGGCGAGGGCGATGGCGCGCTCCGCCGTGTCGGTCTTGCCCAGGTTGGAGGCGCGCCCGGTGGCCGTCAGCGACACCGTGCCCGCCCCGGCCTGCGCGCCCGGGGGCACGCCCACCGCCACGAACACCACCGTGCTGGCGCCGAAGCCGGCCAGCGTGACCTCCTCGATCTCCTCGCCGCCGCGCGTGGCGCGCACCGCCACGCGCCCCGTCCAGTCGGCGGCGCTCCCGCCGCCGGTGACGCGCGGCGCCAGGTCCAGCGCGAGCGTCCGGTCGGTGTGGTTGGCCACCTCGAAGCGGTACTCGAACACGGTGTCCGCGGGGCTGCCCAGCGCCAGCGTGTCGCCGTCGGGGCTCGACAGGTACGAGACGTCCACGAAGCCCATCGCCACCCCCTCGCCGCTCCACGAGCCGACGAACTGGTTGATCACCTCCTGCGCCTTCACCGCCGCCACCAGGTCGCGCTGCACGCACGCCGGCCTGAGCGCGGTTCCCCCCTGCGGGAGCGACGTGTTCAGGTAGCCCCTGAGCTGCGTGGCGAAGGCGCCGCGGTCCTGCGTGTCGACGACGCCGGTGATCCCCGTCTGCAGCACGTTGGCGAGCTCCTCCTGCACCCCGTGCAGCGCCAGGAAGGCGTCGAGCGCGTCGGGGGTGGGGAGCGCCGAGGCGCCCGCGAGGGTCGCCTCCTGCAGGGCGATGGAGAGCACGTCCTGCACGGCGGTGGTCACCGCGATGCGCGCCGCCGAGGCGTCGGCCCCGGGGTCCAGGGGGATGAAGACGCGGCGCTTGAGGAGGCCGCGGTACACCGTCCACGCCTGCTGGAACACCAGCGCCACGGCGTCCTGCTCGCGCGGGCGCTGGGTGTCGCGGTTCACGAACGCCACCAGCGGCGGCCCCGGCGCCCGCCCCGCCACCGGCAGGTTCTCGCGGGCGCGGTAGACCACCACCGCGCCCTTCTGCGACAGGTCCAGCGGCGGCCCGGGGAGCGCGGCGCGCACGATCGCCTCGAGCTGCGCCCCGGCGACCTGCACCGGGCTCCCCCACGCGTATCCCCTGAGGAACGCGGCGTGGGTGAAGCCGCGCGTGGCGCCGGTCCCCAGCACGGGGAGGAGCCCGGCCGGGGGGAGGAAGCGGAAGTACTGCGCCGCCTCGGCCAGCGAGAGCGCCGTGCCGGTGATCGGCAGCTGCGTGATCGCGCGGAGCTGGTCCTGGAACTGGAGGAGGATGGCCACCGCCTCGGCCTGCCGGCGCCGGTCCAGGAGGAGCGGGAGCGTCCCCGCCGTGGGGAACGGCGCCAGCGGCCGGCGCACCGCCCAGGCGTCCACCCACTCCACGCCGCGCTTGCTCAGCTGGAAGAGGGCGATCGGCACCTCGCACGAGGCCAGCTCGCGGCGCTGGCGCATCCCGTCCACCGCGCCGTACTCCGGGTCGGCGAACCCGCCGGAGGCGGGGAGCGGGGCGGCGCGCATCGCGGCGAGCCGGTCCACCCCGAAGCAGAGCCAGGCGGCGCCGTTGCGGAGCCTGGAGAGCCCCTGGTCGAGCGCGGCGCGCACGGCGGGGGTGTCGGACGAGCCGCCGCGGCGCACCAGCTCCACGCCTTCCTCCACGTCCTCCACCAGCGCGGCCAGCGCCAGCGCCAGCGGGGTCGGCTCCTCCCCCGCGGGAGCCAGCGGGAGGGGGGCCACCGAGAAGCGCGCGCCCTCCTGCGCCCAGCGGCTGGCGCAGCGCCCGGCCACCCCCTCGCTCCCCAGCTCCGACATCGGCGCGCGCTCGTCGCTGAGCGCCGAGGCGGGGGCGGCGGTGAGCACGTACAGCCCCACGTTGGTGAGCTCCAGCGGGTCGTGCGTGGCCTGGCAGACGGCGAACAGCCCCGCCTCGGCGGCGGCCGCCTCCTCCACGGTCACCAGCCGCAGCTCCACCGCGCGGCCCAGCGCCACGGCGTCGCCGTCGCGGTTGAAGGCGAGCCCGGGCTGGATGGAGAGCACCGGCGCCCCGTCGGCCTGCGCGCCGGCGGCCACCTCCAGGCCGTGCGCCACCCCCTCGCCCAGGGCGCGGCCGAGCTGGCGGTGCTGGCCGCGGTTGGCCTCCTGCTCGGCGCGCAGGTCCTCGGCGGTGAGGATGCGCCCGTTGAAGAAGTTGTTCAGCCGGATGCCGTTGGTCAGCACGGGCTCCAGCAGGTCGGTCGCGGCCATCAGCGTCTCCTCCGGGCGTCACCCGATGCGGTTGATCTCGAGCATGATGCGGTCGACCCGTTCGATGCTGTTGAAGCCGAAGCTGGCGCCCAGCACCAGCCCGGCGGTCGTGACCCTCTGGAACACGAGCGGGGCCGCCGTGAGGGATTCGGCGCTCGACAGCGTCCCCTTCACCACGTAGGTGAAGCCGGCGGGCACGGGAGCGGCGCCGAACCCGACCGTGATTTCGAACCGGCCCGGCGCGCCCGGGAGGGTGACCCGCACCGTGGTGGCGTTGTAGACCGCGCCGATCGGCGTGGCATTGCCCGGGATCGCCGCGATCGAGAAGTGCCCCGCCGCGACGATGCGGTAGACGCCGCCCGGCGCCTGCACCGCGAAGAAGGGCTGCCACGAGCCCCGGCCGTTCGTGGGGTCGATGGTCCAGACGAGCGACTGCCCGGCGACGGTGGGCTGGGGGGTGGTCACCCACTGGGTGCCGCTCCACGTCAGGAACTGTCCCGTGGCCGCGGGGCCCGCCGATGCCACCCACGCCGTCCCGTTCCAGACCAGGAACTGGCCCACCATCGTCGCCGGGGGTAGGGTGGCGGCCGGCGGCGCGGCCGGCTCCCACCGTGTCTGTGCCTGGTTCCAGGTGAGCACCTGGCCGTTGCCGGTGGGCGCCGCCGGCGACACGTTGCGCCCCTGGATGCGGGTGACGGTGAGCGCCGGGTAGGTGCCCGAAACGTCGTTGGACCCCGGCGGGAGGGCCGAGGCTGGCAGCGCGGTCGCCTCCCACCGTGTCTGCGCCTGGTTCCAGGTGAGCACCTGGCCGTTGGCGGTGGGCGCCACCGGCGACACGTTGCGCCCCTGGATGCGCGTCACGGTGACCGCCGTCAGCGGCCCCGCCACGTCGCCCGAGACCGGCGGCAGGGCCGACGCCTCCCACCGCGCCTGCGCCTGGTTCCAGGTGAGCACCTGTCCGTTGGCGGTGGGTGCCGCGGGCGACACCGTTCGCCCGCGGATGCGCTCCACCACCGTCGTGCCGATCGGCCCGGTCACGTCGCCGGCGAGGGAGGGGAGCACGGCGGCGTGCTCGCGGAACACCACGTAGGCGCGCACCTCGGGGCCGTGGCGGTCCAGCAGCCCGCCGGTCTCGCAGTCGCCGCCGACGCCGGCGGGGGTGCTCCCGGCGTCGGTGACCTGCGCCAGGTCGATGCGCAGCTCCACCGTGTCGCCGTCGGCCGCGCCGGGCGAGAGCACCACGTCGAAGGCGTTGTCGATCCCGCCCAGCCCCGTCACCGACCCCGGCGCCACGGGGGCGCCGCCGTTCACCACCA